>CBDUBK010000468.1:0-2711 GCA_965365375.1 uncultured bacterium
CTGTTGCTGCCTTCCATTAGTATCGCCACCGTATTCTGGTGAAAGATATTATGAACGATCCTGCTGTCAGATATTTCCTTCAGTAAAATGCCATAAGCGCTGGAGCCCCAGTTTTTGTCGAAATGGTTTTTCATCATCAGCACTTTATTGGAATACATCACGGCCACTCCTGCACCATTTTCTCGGAATGTATTTTCCATGTAAGTATCGTTATGCGAGAACATAAAATGCAGGCCATAACGGATATTGCCAGTGCTGGTATTATTGGTAATGAAAGAATGTGTTACAAATTCAAAATAGATCCCGTCACGGTGGCCCTGGATAATATTGTCTTCCACCACCATATCAGAACATTTCCATAGATGGATACCATTTCCCGAATTGTGTTCACTCTTCGGAATGCCCCTGATGGTATTGTTACCAATGATAGAGTGGGTGGAATTGGCAATGTGTATGGCAAAATAAGATTCTGTAATGGTATTGCCTTCAAGGATAACGTACCTGGCATCGATGATCTTTACAGCGGCATAGTCATTCATGGAACTGATACCGGAGCGGGTAAAATGAAATCCGCGTACTACGATCCGCTCACCTGAAATGGTCAGGTTTTCAAACTGGTTCTCACCATCTATCAGGGGTTCATTCAAGCCAATGAGATGGATGGATTTTTCTACCACGATTGCTCCTTCACGGTAAGTGCCTCCGTGAACCAGCACAGTATCACCATTCTGGGCAAGCGCAATACCTTCTTTAATGGAACGTACTACCTGGCTTTTACCCACCACGATGGTCCTTGCTTCTGAATGAGCCAGGACACATACAAACAATATGGTAAGGATTATTTTCATTTAATGATATTGTAAAGCGTAGCCCAGTCGGTTACCTTGCCTTCCAGTTCTTCCGCTTTTTTTTCCGCTTCGTGCTTTGATGCAAAAGCAGCGGCATTGCTTCCCATCGGGCTTTTCAATTTGCTGCTTAATACAAATACGGCGGTATCCACGTTCAGCCAGTGGTCTTTGGTATGATAATCCACCAGTAAGGTCTTCCTGATATTTTTTAACTCAACACCGCGCCTTTCCATAAATGCGGCCATACAGTGTGCATCATCGAATTTGAAGACCTTTCCTTTTTTTGAAATGATCTCCCCGCCGAATTTGGGATCCATGATGGTCATTTTGCATTCGGTGCACTGGTCTTTACCGTAATTGATGTTTTCCGGTTTGGCATTGCAGCCGGAGACTGCGATCGCCAGGACCACTGTTGCTAATGTTGTTGCTGTTTTTGTTTTGATCGTTTGGTTAAATTTCATTTTCCGGGTTCTTTTCCATTCTAAAAAAAGTACAATAAAAAATAAAAGGCTGGAGATGATCAGGAACCATCCGCCAGTATCAGGATAGGAGAAGGCATCAAAGTTCAGTAATTTCTTATGGCCGATAACGGGTGGCTGGTAGGAGAGTCCGGGCACCTGGATGGGAGCTGTGGGATCAAGTTCATGACCGTATTTATAACCCCACATATAAAAATCAATCATGGCCGCAACTGCAAATAAGATAATAAGAATGCAATAGGTCCACAGCAATTTCCGGCTGCCACTGATGGCGGTTGCCAGCCCCAGCAAAATGAAGAAGCCGATAACGTAAACGAGGGAATTGAACTCAGGAAACATGTCTTCTTTGATGTGTTTCATGCCTATGTAATGGTTCAATCCGTTGATGATCTCAACTTCGCCAGAAAGTTTGTCAAGCCAGATATACATGGTTAGGCCTTCCGGGTATTGGGGTGCGATCAGGTAAATAAACCAGACCGGGAAAAAATAGGTAGCGATCAACGCGAGCGAAGCTAAAGCGATGATGATCCTGGAAACATTGCTCATCTTTTTCATAGAAACCTATTTTAAAAAAAATCCGGGACCAGGTGGGCCCGGATTGAATGATGCGAAAATGCTTTCTTTATTTTTTTGCCGGGGGCAGCAGCACAGCATCCACCACGTGAATAATGCCATTGGAGGCGGGGATGGATGCCAGTATGTTGGCGCCGTTAACTGTTAATTTATCACCTGTTTTTTTGATGGTGATATTATCACCATTCACCTGGTTGAAGGTCTGGCCGTCCTGCATGTATTCCGCTTTCAGCACACCTACGTATACATGGTATTGCAGGATGTTTTCAAGGTCAGCCCTGTTCTCATCTTTCATCAGGTTGTCCAGTGTTTCTTTTGGTACTTTATCAAAAGCAGCATTTGTAGGTGCAAATACCGTAAATGGTCCGGCATTCGAAAGATCATCCACGAGTTGTGCCTGCTTGACTGCTGCAACAAGCGTAGTATGGTCTTTTGATCCTGCCGCAACTTTTACCACATCTTTTTGTGATTCATCATCAACAACCGCATCCTGGCCACCGGTCAGGGCGTTTTCAGTAGTTGGATTTTCACTGGTAGTGCTGGTGTCATTAGCGCATGATAACATGCAGGCCATTACCATTGTCACCAGGAATGTGTTTAAAATCTTTTTCATAAAACGTAGTTTGGTATAAGCAGCTCCCTCCGGGGAGCTGCTCCTGTATTGATAATTTATCTTTTAACCGTACTGCTGGAGTCAGGTTTGCTGGATGGCTGGTTGGTACCCGTGCTGAACAACAGTGGTACATTGCTGCCGGCTGGTGACACCCTCAGGTAACCCGACATTTCCTGGTGCAGGGCCGAACAGAAATCC
>CBDUBK010000469.1:0-2705 GCA_965365375.1 uncultured bacterium
CGCCACCTTTGATGGTATCATAAAAAAGACGGAATACAGAGTCTCCGTCGTTCTGGTAATTTTTTGCGGCATTGATCCCACCCTGCGCGGCGATGGAATGCGCACGGCGTGGAGAATCCTGGAAACAAAAAGCTTTTACTTTATAACCAAGTTCGCCAAGGGAAGCTGCCGCGGAAGCACCGGCCAGGCCTGTTCCGATCACAATGATCTCCAGCTTTCTTTTATTGGCAGGATTCACGAGTTTCACATGGCCTTTATAATCTTCCCATTTTTTCTCGAGTGTGCCTTCAGGAATTTTAGCATCAAGCATATGATATTGCTTATTTGAGATTCTGTTTTTGTTGATTTCCTGCAATGCTGCGCATAACAGTAATTTATTAATTATACGGCGATACCCAGCCCAGGTACATGCTCAATGGCATGAGGGCAAAGAGTATTGAAACAATTACCGTAAATCCATACCCCAGTACTTTCAGCAATGCCAGGTATTTTTTATTATGTACGCCAATAGAGCGGAAAGCACTGTGAAATCCATGAAATAAATGGAAGGCCAGCGAAGCCACACCAGCGAGGTACAACAAAACCACCCAAATGTTCTGGAAGGTTTCAAACATCAGCAGGAACATATTGTGCATTTCCCTTCCTCCGCTGATCTCGTATTGTACAGAAGGCACATCATGCGTGATGCGTGAAGGCACCCAGAACTGTGCAACGTGTACGATCAGGTAAAAAAGAATAAGTGTACCGAGGATAGCCATGCTCCGGCTCATCCAGGTGGAACCCCTGTTACCCAGGTTCACTTTGTATCCCTGTTTCCTTTTGCTTTTGTTTTGTACTTCCACGGCATAACCCTGGATCACGTGCAGCAGGATGCCGGCGAAAAGACCAATTTCCATAACACGGATCACAAAAGAATTGCCCATGAAATAGGCTGCCCTGTTAAACATGGAGCCATTATCATTGGAATTAAAAATGGAAAGATCATAGAAAATGCAGGAGTTGAGTCCAACGTGAACGATCAGAAAGCTGATCAGGAACAAACCCGTCAACGACATCACTATTTTTCTGCCAACTGCTGATGTGAAGAATTGCGACCATTTCATAAAGAGTCAGAGGGGGTTGAAAATTGACGCAAAGGTAAGTGCGGATCGGGGAAAAGCCAAAGGCTAATAGCTAACGGCCAATAGCCATAAGCTATCAGCGTATAATATTCATTAAATACTGAGACGCTTACCCAGTTCCTCATCAATCTTTTTGAAAAGGTGGTAAGGCTTATAGGTTCTCCAGTTATCAATCTCCATCAGTTCCACGTAATAATTCAGCCGGGCCTTGCGGAAATCATACTGGGTGGCTTCAGGCATGTTGAGGCTTACGATCCAGCCATTTTCATCGGTCACATCTTCAAACCATTCCTGGTAATAATCACGGTCGCCACTGTGAAAATTCAATACGTGTTCAGTGATCAGGATGAATTTATTGATCCCCTCGTGCATGAATTTTTCCACTACTTCCCTCTTCAGCTCCATGATATCATTCTCAATGGCATCATTCCATTCACCAATAAATTCTATGATGGCATAATGTTCTTCGTAGTTTGCCTGTAGCACTTTAAGGTATAATGTGCGGCTGCCGAAATCATCCCATTGCGGGTGGATATAATAATTGTAAACCGTTGAAGTAAATTCAAATTCTGAGTACTGCCTGTCGAAAAAAGGCGACCGCTCATCTTCCTCGCTCACATAGATATGGCGCCAGTTATAATATGGTTCGATATTGTGCATCCCTTATTCCCCCAGCCTGTAGCCATCCACGGCCTTCTTCACACTACCATATTTCAGTAACAGGCCCTTGGCTTCTTCATACTCCTGGAGTTCGAGTTTATCCATTATCATTTTCGTGCCACGGTCAATGAGTTTTTCGTTGGTGAGCTGCATGTTCACCATTTTATTATCCTCTACCCTGCCCAGCTGAATCATAACGGTGGTAGAGATCATATTCAGGATCAGTTTCTGTGAAGTTCCACTCTTCATCCGGGTGCTGCCGGTTACAAACTCCGGTCCCACCTCCGCTTCAATCGGGAAATCGGCAACATCCGTTAGTGGAGAACCGGGATTGTTGGTGATGCAGCCCGTAGTAATTCCCCTGCGCTGGCATTCCTGCAGGGCACTGATCACATAGGGAGTTGTTCCGCTGGCGGCTATGCCTACCACCACGTCCTTATTATTGATCTTGTGCTGCTGCAAATCTTCCCAGCCCTGTTTGGTACTGTCTTCGGCATTCTCAATAGCTTTTGTGATGGCATCTTCCCCACCGGCTATGATAGCAACCACCAGTCCATAGGGAACCCCGTAAGTTGGCGGACATTCACTTGCATCCACTACGGCCAGCCGGCCACTGGTTCCAGCCCCGATATAAAACAGCCGGCCACCGGCCAGCATTTTATCTGTAATGGCGCCCACCAGTCTTTTGATCTGGGGGATGGCCTTCTCCACGGCATAGGGCACGGTCTTGTCTTCGTTATTAATGTTGGTAAGGATCTCACCAATTGTCATTTCTTCCAGGTGCCTGTAATTACTTGACTGTTCAGTTACTTTAGTAAAACCATTCATTGTTGTGATATTAATGAAAGAGGCTGCTTCCCCTTATTACCTGTGATAATCCACCAGTCCCTGCATGGGATTCTTAAGGATCTTACCCAGTTCGAA
>CBDUBK010000470.1:0-2702 GCA_965365375.1 uncultured bacterium
CTGGGGTTGCAACCAGTATATCACGCAGAGGGCACTGGGTGCTGATCTCAAGACAGCAAGAAGTGGTATCCTCTTCGCGGCATTCCTGAAACTACTGATGCCTGTCATCGTGGTATTGCCAGGTATCGCTGCCTATGTATTGCATCAGCAGGGAAGTTTCCAGACCGAAATGGTACAGGCGGGCGAGATCAATCCGGACCGTGCCTATCCTGTTTTATTGAATCTTTTGCCTGTGGGCTTAAAAGGACTTGCTTTCGCTGCACTTACAGCAGCTATCGTTGCTTCCCTCGCAGGTAAGGCCAACAGTATCGCTACCATTTTTACACTTGATATTTTCAAGAAAAAGATCCAGCCAGAGGCTTCAGAAACCAAGATGGTAAATGTTGGTAAGATCACCGTGATCGTGTCAATGATCCTCGCGGTAATGATTGCTCCTTTGCTGGGCATTGATAAAAAAGGTGGCTTCCAGTACATCCAGGAATATACCGGCTTTGTATCACCGGGTATTTTCGCCATGTTCATTCTTGGATTTTTCTGGAAGAAAACCACTTCCAACGCGGCACTTTTCGCAACCGTGGGCGGCTTCGCGTTTTCATTATTCTTCAAGTTCCTTCCCAATATCATGGACCTTTCCTTCCTCGAACAATTTGGTTTTGCCAAAGCCAACGCGGAAGGGGTGTTTGAAATTCCTTTCCTCGACAGGATGGGTTTTGTATTCATCATTGCAGTATTGGGAATGGTTCTCATCAGCTTATATGAAAACCGCAGAGGCGTACAGCCAAAAGCACTGATCATAGATAAAAGCATGTTCCGCATGGCACCGGGTTTTGCCGTTGGTGCGCTGATCGTATGCGGTATCCTTGCGGCCCTGTATACCATCTACTGGTAATTGCCAGTCCATAAAAAATTTGTTATGAAGAAACTGATTTCAGCTCTCTTGCTCCTCACCTTATGCCATAGTTTTCTGATGGCACAGCAACCGGCTTATAAAAACAGGAACCTTTCACCCGAAGTGAGAGCTAAGGATCTTTTGAAGAGAATGACCCTGGATGAAAAGATCATGCAGACCCAGTGCCTGTGGATCCAGAAATCTACCATACTTGACAGCAAGGGTGATTTTGATCCTGCAAAAGCCGCTGAAGCACTTAAAAATGGTTTGGGAGAGCTGGCCCGCCTGAATGAACAGGCAGGTCCCAACAGCCTGGGTTATCATCCTGCACAAGCTGCTGCTTTATACAACAAGATCCAGCGTTATTTCATGGAAAATACGCGGCTGGGCATTCCCGTTATGGTGCATGAAGAGTCATTGCACGGACAACAAACCCAGGATGCTACCAATTTCCCTATTCCAATCGGGCTGGCAAGCAGCTGGAACGAAAACCTGATGACGGAGATCTATACCCATGTTGCAGAAGAGATCAGGGCCCGGGGCGGTCAGCACGTGCTGGCACCCGTGGTGGATATCACACGTGACCCAAGATGGGGCAGAACCGAGGAAACCATGGGAGAAGATCCTTACCTCGTTGCGAGGCTTGCAGTCGCACAGGTAAAAGCCTACCAGGGCAATGGCACTTACCTGGGTCCGACCAATGTTGCTGCTACCCTGAAACATTTTGGAATTCATGGACAAAGTGAGGGAGGTTTGAACGTGGCGCCGAGCAATCTCGATGAACGCACGGCAAGGGAAGTTTTTTTTCCTCCCTTCAAAGCTGCAGTGCAGGAAGCGAAAGTGATGAATGTGATGGCAACCTACAATGAGATCTGGGGACTGCCCGCACATATCAATAGTTTTCTGCTGAAGGATATTTTGAGAAAGGAATGGGGTTTCAACGGTGTGCTGGTTTCTGACTATTTCGCGGTGAGTGATGTGAGCACTTTGCATAAGGTGGCACCTTCGGTGGATTCAGCGGGACTGCTTGCTTTCAAAGCTGGTGTTGACATGGAAACACCGGATCCTGCCGGTTTCAAAAACCTGAAAAAATATATCAATAGCGGTAAGATCACGATGAAGGAACTGGATGATGCCGTGACCAGGATACTGATCGCGAAATTCAGGTTACGTCTTTTTGATGAACCCTATGTGGATGCTGAAAAAGCGGAAGCCATTGTCGGCAGCCGTGAAAAAAGAGACGTGGCTTATAAGGCAGCCACCGAATCAATGGTATTGCTGAAAAATGATAATAATTTTTTGCCGCTCAATCCATCATCCGTAAAAACCATTGCTTTCATTGGACCTAATGCCGATAAATGTTTACTGGGGGGATATTCCAGCAAACCCCGTGTTTGTATTTCTCCTTTGCAGGCGATGAAAGAAAAATACGGAAATAATATCCAGGTATTATATGCTGAAGGTGTGAAGCTGACCGATAAGAACAACTGGTTTGCCGATACCATCAATCTTGTAAGCCGCGCAGAGAATGATCAAAGGATCCGTGAAGCGGTTGAAGTAGCCAGGAAAGCGGATGTAGTAGTGTTGTTTGTAGGGGGAAATGAAAGTATGAGCCGCGAAGGCTGGGCAAATAATCACCTGGGTGATTTGCCTACGCTTGAATTACTGAACGGTCAACAGGAACTGATCAGGGAAATAGTTGCTTTAGGCAAACCAACTTGTGCATTTGTTAATAGCGGTCCCCCATTGAGTATTGGTGAACTCGTTAGAAATGTTCCGGCCGTGATGCAATGCTGGTACCTTGGCCAGGAAG
>CBDUBK010000471.1:0-2702 GCA_965365375.1 uncultured bacterium
AAGCCAGCACTTCTTCAAGGATGGTGCGGTCATTACTCAACCGGGGCACTTTATGCTGCCCGCCCAGTTTACCCTTACTGCTTAACCAGGATTTGAATGTGCCGCTTTCCAGCTTTTTTACCTTGGGCATGCTGAGTGCAATATCCTTATACCTTTTGGCTTCGTAATCGCTGTTGATATTGCGCAGGGCTTCATCCAATGTTTTTACAAAATGATCAAAATCCCCGGGCTCTTTATCAAACTCAATCAACCACTCATGCGCACCGTTGCCACTGTCGGAAAAATATACCGGCGCGGCAGTATAATCGTTTACGACGGCACCTGTTTGTTCCGAAGCATCTGCAATGGCTTTGTCCGTATTATCTACTATTACTTCTTCTCCAAAGGCGTTGATGTAATGCTTCATCCGGCCGGAAACCTTTACACGGAAAGGTTGAAGTGAAGTAAACTGGATGGTATCTCCAATAAGATAACGCCACAATCCACCCTTGGTAGTGATCACGAGCGCATAATTTTTCCCAAGTTCTACTTCATCCAGTTGTATGGTTTTCGGATCTGCCGCATCAAATTCCGTAACGGGCATGAACTCATAAAACACACCATGATTGCACATCAGCAGCATGCCTTCTTCATTCACGTCATCCTGCGCGGCAAAAAACCCCTCTGAAGCGTTATACATCTCGAGGTAATTGATCGGCGCGCCGATCAGTTTTTCAAATTGCTGGCGGTAGGGCACAAAACTCACACCTCCGTGCATGTACAGTTCGAGGCTGGGCCATACTTCCTTGATATTATTTTTACCCGTGATCTCCAGCACTCTTTTCAACAGTACGATCAGCCAGGTGGGAACACCAGCCATTGAGGTCACATTTTCCAGGATGGTGGCCTGTGCGAGCGCTTCCAGCTTGGTTTCCCATTCATCCATAAGTGCAATGGAAAGATCAGGTGTACGGAGCCAGTGTGCCCAGAAAGGAGAATTCTGCAATACAACCGCGCTGAGATCACCATACTGAACTTCCGCGTTTACGCTGTTGATCTGGTGACTACCACCAATCACCAGTCCCTTGCCCGTGAGCAGTTCACTGTTGGGATGAGATGCATAATAAAAACTCAGCACATCTTTCGATGCCCGGTAATGATTTTCCTTGAGGCTTTCATCACTTACCGGGATGAATTTGCTTTTATCACTGGTAGTGCCACTGCTCTTTGCAAACCAGCTTACAGGAGTATTCCAGAGCACGTGTTCCTCCCCTTGCATCATTCTTTCAATGAAGGGTTTGAGGCTTTCGTAATCCTGAACCGGTATCCTTTTTTTATAATCCTGCAAAGATTGAATGGTAGAGAACTGGTTTTTGCGGCCAAATTCGGTGTGCTGCCCGGCAGCAATCAGATCCTGCCAAACAATAAACTGGGCCCTGATTGGATCATTCATCCATTGCTCAATGGACCAGATGCGCATGCGCGCAAAGGTTGATATGGCAGGGCTTAAGAGTTTCATGAGACAACTGGCAAGATAAAGAGAATGTTAGTTCAAAGTTCATAGTTCAAAGTCTGTGTATTAGAGAATGGGGAGGTTGCGTTTAGTCTGTAGTCCGTAGTCTGTAGTCTGTAGCCGGAAGTCAGTTAGTGGGCTTCGTCCACCGAAGCTTCAGCGAAGGTGGAAAGCTTTAGCGTAGGTGGACTGTGTCCACCGAAGCCTTGGCGAAGGTGGAAAGCTTCGCGTCTTTGCGTGAAAAGGAATCGCAAAGTGGCCAAGAAATTTAAGAATGTTCGAGCTGGTATTTAGTAAAAGTATTTAGCAGGGCATCAAGCATATTGATCTGGTCATACTCGGTGTGAAGTAGATCCGTGATCTCGGTCCTGAGGCCCGCATCTCTTGCCTGGTCCCTGAAGATGGTAATGGAGCTGATGATTTCCTGGTAGGTTTGATCGAAAGCTTCCCTGCTGGCCTCATGATCCTGCCTGCTTAAACTTTCTCCAATAACTCCTTCGTCTTTTTTCAATTCAAAATAACTGATCCTCGCTGATTCCAGTGACCTGATAATATTCTCAATGCCCGGTGCTTCATGCAGGTCATCATACAGGTAATCCTTCCGCTTCAATTCGAAATTGCGGCCCAGGTATAATTTCTTCACTTGTTCATCCGCTGCAAGTTCTTCAGCCGTTCCATGCTTGAAGATCTTTCCTTCAATCAGCAGGTAAGCCCGGTCGCAAATGGAAAGGGTCTCCGTAACATTATGGTCCGTGATCAGGATACCAATATTCTTGTACTTCAGTTTGGCTACGATGGCCTGGATATCCTCCACCGCGATCGGGTCAATACCCGCGAAAGGTTCATCCAGCAGGATAAATTTGGGATCCACAGCCAGCGCCCTTGCAATCTCGGTCCTTCTTCTTTCTCCTCCGCTCAGTACATCACCATTGCTTTTGCGCACATGTTCGAGCCTGAATTCAGACAAAAGGAGTTCGAGCCTGTCTTTCTGTTCACGCCTTGTCAGTTTCGTCATCTCCAGAACAGCGGAAATATTGTCTTCCACACTCAGTTTCCTGAAAACAGAAGCCTCCTGGGGCAGGTAGCCAATCCCCATCTGGGCCCTTTTGTACATGGGCAGGCTGGTAATATTACGGTCGTTAAGGTAAACTTCACCTTCATCAGGCCGGATCAATCCAACAGTCATGTAGAATGTAGTGGTTTTGCCGGC
>CBDUBK010000472.1:0-2700 GCA_965365375.1 uncultured bacterium
CCGGAGCTTTAATCAAATTTGTATGGCATTTGCTGTGAATCCAGCCCCCTTTTATGACCCCGCAATAAAAAAAACCTGTGTTTAACCAGTCGCGAAGCTACATTATACGGATCCTGTTTGTTATTGCCTTCCTTATCATGATCGGGCAATTGTTCAACCTCCAGGTCATGTCCAGTGAGTATACCATACTCGCCGAACAGAATGCGCTGATCCGCAAAACCATATACCCGGCAAGAGGAATTGTTTATGACCGGAATGGAAATCCCATTGTGAAGAACACGCTTATGTTCGACCTGATGGTAACACCCTCGGAAGTGAAGGATCTGGATACAGCTTATCTCTGCCGGCTGCTTGAAATTGACGCAGCGGGTTTCAACCAGAAAATGCTCAATGCCATTATCAAAGGTGGAAGAACAAGACCCTCGGCATTTGAAGACCTGCTCACTCCCGAAAAACATGCAAGGCTGCAGGAAAACATGTGGCGTTTCGGTAGTGGATTCTTCCTGCAGGAAAGACCTGTACGGGACTATCCTTACAATGCCGGGGCACACTTCATGGGTTATATCGGGGAGGTAGATAAAGCCATCATTGAAAGGTCCAATAATTTTTACCAGTCCGGTGACTATATCGGCAGGACGGGACTTGAATCTTATTATGAAAGTATCCTGATGGGAAAAAGAGGTGTGCAGTTCCTGATCAAGGATAATAAGAACCGTGTTCAGGGTCCTTATGCCAATGGTGAAATGGATGAACCTGCAACAGCAGGCAGGGCCTTGCATACCTATGTTGATATTGAACTGCAGCAACTCGCTGAAAAACTCATGCAGAATAAAGTGGGAGCTGTTGTTGCCATAGAACCGGAGACCGGCGGCATCCTGACCATGGTATCCGGTCCTAATTTCAGTCCGGAAGATCTTACAGGTCCCAATTTTAAAAAGACCTACAGCAAATTTGTGCTGGATGTATCAAGGCCTTTGCTTAACCGGGCTATCAAGGGACAATATCCTCCTGGATCAACATTCAAACCTTTAGGCGGCCTGGTTGCTTTGAACGAAGGTTTGATCACTCCCTCCTTCGGTTATCCCTGCAGTGGAAGATATTATGCCTGTGGCCATGGAAAACCTGCCTGTACGCATAACAATGCCGGTCACGCTGCCAACATGAGAAGAGCTATCGCCAATTCCTGCAACTCCTATTTTACGCATGTCTACCGTATGGTAGCAGATAATCCCAAATATGGAAATGTAAAAGACGGGTACCAGGTATGGAAGGATTATATGAATGCCTTCGGCCTGGGTATCAGGCTTGGAATCGATCTGCCAAGCGAGGATAAGGGAAATATTCCGGACTCATCGGATTACAATAAGGAATACCGGAATGTTTGGAATTCCTGTACCAACCTTACGCTGGGAATCGGCCAGGATAAAATGACCTCAACACCCTTGCAGCTTGCCAATGCCATGTGCATCATTGCGAACAAAGGATATTATTACACACCGCATTTTGTAAAATCTGTAGAAGAAGAAACAAAGGATGATACACTGATGCAGCCTTTCCGTATAAAACATGAACCACTTACGCATATCTCTGATTCTGCTTTCAACGCCGTGATCTGGGGAATGCAGGATGTAGTGGAAAGAGGTACTGCTGTAGCGGCAAGAGTACCGGGAATAGATATCTGCGCGAAGACAGGTACTGCCCAGAACTTCAGGATCATCCGGAGAAAAAAAATAGAGCTGAACGAAAACTCCATGTTTGTTGCCTTCGCCCCGAGGGAAAATCCGAAGATCGCTATTTGTGTAGTGGTAGAGAATGCAGGTTATGGTTCTACTTCGGCGGCACCCATCGCCTCACTGATCATTGAAAAATATCTCAATGATACACTAAGGACCGAGAGCGTGAAAAAAGCAGAAGAACTTTCCAAGAAAGACCTGATGCCTTCAATTCTGGCAGTGGAACAATTTATTTTTGATTCTACAAGAGCTGAAGAGTGGGCAAAAAAATATGGTGACAGCACTATGTTGAGAAAATATTTAAGAAAAGGTGCAACACCGCCCCCTGCGCCTGTTCCTCCTGCACGCACCACCTATTTCAAAAGAGAAGAGATGCTGGTACCGGGTAAAGAGTTTTGGATGAAAAAGAAAAGGAGTGTAGCCTGATGAGCAGACAACAACCCGGAATTTCAAAAGGTGTGGATTGGAGCCTGGTATGGTTGTACCTGCTGCTCGTTGGCATTGGCATCATGGCAATTTATGGTGCAACCTGGAGGGATGGTGAGTCCATTTCAAGTTTTTTTTCTTTCAAAACAGATTATAGCAAGCAGTTTTATTTTTTCGTAATAGCTGGCGTAATTGCTGTTTTTATATTGCTTACCGACAGTAAATTTTTTCCTGCAACTGCCAACCTCTGGTATGCCATTGGTATTTTTCTATTAATACTGGTATTCCCGCTGGGATCAGAGGTAAAAGGAACCAAGTCGATCATCAGGCTGGGTGGATTTCAGTTCCAGCCTGCTGAATTCTGTAAAGTCTGTGTCTGTCTTGCTCTTGCCAAATATCTCTCTCTGCCTGACCAGGATTTCAGTAAGACAAGGTCACAACTGATCGCTACAGGTATAGCACTCCTGCCTGCTGTATTGAGTATCGCCCAGAGTGAAACAGGACTTGCACTTGTTTATTTTTCCTTTTTTATTGTAATGTA
>CBDUBK010000473.1:0-2698 GCA_965365375.1 uncultured bacterium
CGCCATAGGATTGGGCTCCTGCATTACATACAATTTTATCAATACTTCTCATGAATTGATGGGTGGGTCCATCTCTCCCGGCATGGAAATGCGCTTCAGGGCCATGCATCATTTCACCGCTAAACTTCCCATGGCGGAAGCGGACTGGAATGTGCCTCTTGTGGGTTACGATACCCGCACCAACCTTCAGTCAGGCGTGGTTTTGGGCATGGCCAAAGAAATGGATGGCATCATTGAAGCCTATGCAGAAAGGTATGGGAACTTTAACGTGCTTTTAACCGGGGGGGATATTCGAATATTTGAGCCTCATTTGAAAAACAGGATATTTGCAGACCCTGACTTAATTTTTAAAGGCCTTTATGCTATTAGCCAGATCAATAATGCTTAAGAAGAAAAGAACTGTAGCTGCTCTCGTTTTATTGTCCATCTGCACCATCAATGCAAAGGCCCAGGACAATTCTCCATATTCACGTTACGGACTTGGAGATATTGCACCGCTTACCAATATTACTACCAGGGGAATGGGTGGAATTTCCGCAGCTTATGCTGATGTTCTTTCCATCAATTTCAATAACCCCGCATCTTATTCCCGTTTTCATATCGCGCAGGAGCAACGTTCCAAGCAACTCGCTAATGGCCGTGTGATCTTTGATGTGGGAATGAATATCGATAACCGCACCTTGATAGAGCCAGGAACCACCAACAGGTTCTCTTCTTCTGATGCAATGTTCTCTTACCTGCAGATCGGTGTTCCACTGAGAAGAAACTGGGGTCTTAGTTTTGGTCTTCGTCCTTTATCGAGGATCAGTTACAATATTGCCCGCACAGAATTTTTAAAAGATCCCATTACATCAGATACGATCGGAAATGCTACCACCCAGTTTCGTGGCAGCGGGGGTAGTTATTTGCCCAGCATCGGGACAGGATTTGGTTTTAATCTTTCACCTGCCACACTTGTCAGCGCAGGTTTCAATGTTGGTTATCTTTTCGGAAGAAGAGAAAGCCAGACACTGAGAAATTTCAATAATGATTCGGTTCTGCATTATGCTTCCGAACACAATACAAAAACTTATTTCGGAGATATCTTTTTCAACGCGGGACTTCAGCTTGAAACAAAACTGAATAAAACCACTGCTTTAAGGTTTGGTGTAGCCGGAAACTGGCAGCAGGATTTTGATGCAAGCCGTGATATTCTCAGGCAGACATATGTACGCGGAGCTGCCGGTGAAATACTTGAACTTGACAGTGTACAAGAGCTTAGTGATATCAAGGGGAAAGTAATTTACCCTGCCTCTTATAAATTTGGCTTCGCTCTTCAGTCGAGCAAAGAAGACAGGGGATGGCTGATTGGTGCAGATTATACAATGGATAAATGGAACAAATACCGCTTCTTTGGCGCGGTTGATTCCGTACAGGACAGCTGGACCGTGAATGTTGGTGGTCAATTTTATCCAAGGCAGCGCAGCAGCTATTTCAGTAAACTGATCTATCGTTTTGGATTCAATTTTGGCAAGGATTATATCAAGGTTGTCAACGATCTTCCAACCTTTGGTGCCAGCTTTGGTGTAGGAATTCCTGTACGTCCAAGCCGTACCAGTATTTACCAGGTGAGCCGTTTGAACCTGGCACTGGAGTATGGCAAGAGAGGAAATAATGATAACCTCCTTAAGGAAAATCTTTTCAGGGCTTCTGTATCATTCAACCTGACAGACCTCTGGTTTATCAAAAGAAAATATGATTAAAACATTTTTGCAAACACCATATTTGAAAACGGCAGCACTGATCATGGGCTGCTTTTTCTTTTATAGTTGCGAGAATGATCCCAAGACCATTGACCAGTGGACACGCAATGATGTGCTGGTGGAAGAAGCCAGGGACATCCAGACCTTCCTCAGTACGAATGGCAGGATGAAGGCCAAACTCTGGTCACCCTACATGATCCGCTACCAGGGTGATACAGTTTATGTTGAATTTCCTGATGCACTGCATGTAGATTTTTTTGACAGCGCAGCCGTGAAGGAAAGTCACCTCGATTCCGACTATGGAAAGTATTATGAAAGCCTGAACAAGGTTTATTTGCGTGACAGCGTGATCGTATTCAATATTCATGGTGATACATTGCAGACACCCGAACTCTGGTGGGACCAGAACACACAGAAGTTTTATACGGATAAAAGAGTGCGCATCCGTAAAGCCGGGCATATGATCTATGGTATTGGTATGACAGCGCAGCAGGATCTCAGTGATATTCATATCACGCAGATCACCAACAGCATACTGCAGGTGCCGGACAGCATGGCTGTTCAATAGGCTTCGGTTTTTCTTTCTCAAATTGAAGCTTCCCATCTCCTCATGTTTCAATTCACCTAATTCCTGTATCTTAATTTCCTAATGAATCATATGAAAGGAAAGAATGTACTGATCACCGGAGGCAGCAGGGGAATTGGAAAGGCTATCGCACTCAGGCTGGCCCGCGAGGGCGCCAACATCGCTATCGCCGCAAAAACTTCCGATCCTCATCCAAAACTTGAAGGAACCATTCATACTGCAGCAGCAGAGATCGAATCACTCGGCGTGAAAGCGCTCGCTTTACAATGTGATATCAGGTTTGAGGAGCAGATTGAAGCTGCCGTTGCAAAAACTGTGGAAACATTTGGAGGAATTGATATCCTCGTGAACAATGCCAGTGCCATCAACC
>CBDUBK010000474.1:0-2697 GCA_965365375.1 uncultured bacterium
TACAATCACGGCGTTATAAGTTACATAAGCATAGGCCAGCGCCCCAATAATACCGATATAGGACCGGGTTCTTAAGACCTGGGTCAGGAAATAAAAACAGATGGAAGCAAGGAAAAAGAAATGAAAAGGTTTGGGTAGCCAGAGGCTGAACAATCCGTAAAAGAAATTGGGATTCACAACCACATCGGGTTCCATGGCAATCTGGTAAGCCGGCATGCCACTGAACATCCCGTTTGTCCAAAGAGGAAAATGGCCATGCTTCTCCTTGTACTCGAAAGAATTCTGTGCCATTGCTTTCCACTGGGTCACATCCGATTGTTCGAGCACCTCGCCCTGCAGTGCAGGCCTGCAGTAGACCAGGGCCACCACCAGGAAGATCACGATGGCTATTGCGTGGGGAAGCAGTTGTTTAATCCACCCTTTGTTCATATACCGGTTTTTTGATGGGGCAAAATAATGTTATTTTGAACTTAATACAGAACCAATAATGAATTTCATTGACCTGGCTCTGGATGAACCAAAACTTTACTGAATGCGCTGGCTGCTGGTTTTATCAAGGATTGCCTTTATCTGTAATATCTGTTTCTTGATTGCTTTTTCCCTGCAACTCACCAAATGGATCAGCAATGAACAAATTACTTCCACCATTGTGCTGATCGGTTATGTAATGGGATTCCTGCTCAATCCATTCGTGAATCTCGCTTATGCGGTCACGGCAATTCTGCCCGGGAAAAAACTATCCATCATACCAGCCTGGCTTATTACTGCCAATATCCTCTTCCTGGTGATACAACTGCTGTATATTTTTTATTTAAACGATACCGGACATGCTTAAAGACAGGTCAACCAGGCTTTTCCTGGTGCTGGGTGGTTTTTTTATAGCCAATGCCATGATCGCTGAATTTATCGGCGTTAAAATATTTTCACTGGAAGACAGCCTTGGAATTGAAAGGGCAAAGCTGAACATTTTTGGTTCTGAGTTCAGTTTTCACCTGACTGCTGGGGTCCTGCTCTGGCCAGTTGTATTCATCATGACAGATGTGATCAATGAATACTATGGCTCCAAGGGTGTAAGATTTCTTTCCTACCTCACCATTGGCCTGATCTCCTATGCTTTTTTGATGTTCAATGCAGCGATCCGTTTGAGTCCTTCCGAGTTTTTTACCCTGGGAAATGGTATACCGAACGCGGATGATGCCTACAGTGGTGTATTCGGTCAGGGTTTATGGATTATTGTAGGTTCTATTGTCGCCTTTCTCATCGGGCAATTGCTGGATGTGCTGGTTTTCCACCGCATCAAAAAAGCTACAGGTGAAAAGAAGATCTGGCTAAGAGCAACGGGATCTACCCTGGTCTCTCAACTCATTGACAGTTTCGTAGTGTTGTTCATTGCTTTTTATATCGGGAGAAACATCAGCACTGACCAGGGAGAACCATGGACGCTTCACCAGGTGGCAGTTACAGGAACCGGGAATTACATTTATAAGTTTGCCATGGCCATTGTACTTACTCCCGTTATTTATTTATTGCATGGCTGGATTGAAAAATACCTGGGTCATGAGAAGGCAGAGAAGATGAAGAAGAATGCGATGGGGCAGGAGCCGGAAACAAACATTCCTGCTGCAGGATGAGTTTTAAGAGATTAACCGCAGAGGGCGCAAAGTAAGCGCAAAGAAGACGCAAAGACAGGTCGAACATTCTTTGCGTCTTCTTTGCGGTCCTTGGCGTTCTTTGCGGTATAATTAAATTAAAAGAATATCTCACCTTTCAGTCCTCACCCCAATCATTTTCCGATTGGGCTTGTTTGATTTGTCCATACATCAGTATGCACAATATAAAGATGGAAACAACAATAATAATAAGGCCTGTTGACATTTATTCGTGCTAAGTATATAGTAGTTCAACCAAGCGGCTGTTTAATCATTTCCACCACGATCTTGTCAATCGGTAAAGTCACCTGGTCGGCATTGATTTTATCCCAAGGTATGAATCGGAAAGCCTCGATCTCGTTCATCTTTTCATAAATTTCCATCTGGCTTTCATCAAAATCAAATGGTTGATCGCAGATCCTGCAACGGATCGGTTCAAGCGCTTTTACATAATAATAAATGGAAATGATCTGGTGCCCCGGGTGAAAAGCAGATTCCTGGAAATAATCCGTGGTATAAATATGTTCCATCACTTCCACCGAAAGATTCATTTCTTCCAAAAATTCCCTTCTTAAACAATCCCTTGTTCCTTCCCCGTATTCCATACCTCCGCCGGGAAACTTGGTATACTTCTTACCCCTGATCAGTTCATCACTTACCAGTAATTCCTTTTTCTCATTCAAAAGGATACCGTAAACGCGGATGTTAAAAGGAAACATATTGATGATGTGATGATTGGTTAATTGATATCAGGAAAGTTCCAGTTGTCCCTGGAAAACTTTTTCAGCAGGACCGTTGAGCCATACATCCGTATAACTGTCTCCCGTTTTTACATATTCCACGCTGAGCAATCCTCCTTTTGTTTCTACTTCAACGCGGTTGAAACCATTATCATTATGGTGGCAGACTATGGCCGCTGCAGTTACGCCTGTGCCGCAGGAAAACGTTTCATCTTCCACACCTCTTTCAAAAGTTCTGACAATGATCCGGTCTGCATCATGGTCCACATGCTCAACAAAATTCACATTGATCCCTTCTTCGCGAAAGG
>CBDUBK010000475.1:0-2689 GCA_965365375.1 uncultured bacterium
CAATAAAATAAGGCCAGTAAGAATACTGGCCTTTAACCTAAACCGTCCGACTAAAATATTTTGAGTAACTGATTTCAGGATTAATTTTTCAACTACTGTGCCAATAGTTGAAATATGTGGATAAGTCTTAAACGCTCAACTTCATTGAATTCTTTTCCGCGAAATGTTAAAAAAAACAAATGACTGCATTATCCTGGCAGCAAGCCAAGGTCACACGTATAAAAGATGAAACCAAACAGACCCGGCGCTTCTGGTTGAAGCTGACGGGGCAGGAAAGATTTGATTTTAAACCGGGACAATTTGTAACGCTTGATCTTCCCATTGGTGAAAAGCCAGGTAAAAGATGGAGGAGCTATTCCATCGCTTCGTGGCCTGATGGAACTAATGAAATAGAACTGTTGATTGTTTTACTCGAAGGTGGAGCGGGTTCTACATTCTTATTCCATGAGATCAAAATTGGAAGTATCGTAAATCTCCGAGGTCCCCAGGGAATATTCCTATTGGACCCTGTTATTGAATCAGACCTGTATTTTATTTGCACAGGAACCGGTATTGCACCCTTCAGGAGCATGCTTCATCATATCAAAAACCAAAGGATCCCACACCATAAAATCTTTCTTGTATTTGGCACCCGCACCAGATCTGATCTTTTATATTTTGATGAATTGAAAAACCTGGAAACAGAAATCGAAGATTTTTATTATCTCCCCACACTTTCCCGTGAGTCATGGGAAGGTTGTTGTGGTTATGTTCATGCAGTGTATGAAGACATGGTCAAACAGAACAGGAAAGATGACCAGCTGCCACCTTCCAAATTTTATCTCTGCGGCTGGAAAGACATGATCACTGAAGCAAAGCAGAGAATTCTTGCGTTGGGATTTGATAAAAGATCTATTGTGCAGGAAATTTATGGGTAAGCCATTGGCCTTTGGCCTTTAGCTATTGGCCCACTCGCAGCTCGTAGCTGAAAACTCGCAGCTAAAAATTATACCCAACACTTACTCCTCCGAAGGGCTGGATCAATCCTTTCGCAATAAGCGGTGTAAAGCCGATCCTCCAGCTGAAACCTCCATTCTTTGGCTGCCTGCGGTACATGAACGAAAATGTTCCAAAAAGGTTAGAGCGGTCTTCATCATAAAAATTAATGATGCTGAGTTTTTGACTTACATAGGTAACTCCACCTCCTACTTCAAAAGTGTGGGGAGAGTTGGACTTACCAAAAACATAGTTGAGCTGAACAGGCAAAGTGATTGCTGATTTCTGGTCACCCCAATGATAACTGCCGGTCATGGGATCATAATAATCATCATAGGCCGTAACGAAACCCACGCCGATCCTTCCTCCGAAACCAAGATGAGAGGGATTGAAACGCCTGTCAATATTCGCCGAAAACATAATTCCCGCACCTCCACCTTCAGCAAAGAAGCTGGTTTGCCCTTCTGATTTAGGAGCATCCTGGGTATATCCCATGAAGCTGGCAGATAGCAGTATGATTGCGAAAAAAATTTGCCGCATAAGTTTGGTTTAATTCGTGAGACCATCAATCCGGACGGGCCGCTGCATTAAAGCATTGTTAATACAACGCTTTAAGTACCGTATTTCTTATTTCACTGACAGGAATTCTTTCCTGCTGCATGCTGTCGCGGTAGCGGATGGTAACCGTATCGTCTTCCTTGCTCTGGTGATCGATCGTTACGCAGAATGGTGTACCCAGCGCATCCATCCGGCGGTATCTTTTACCAATCGCGTCTTTTTCTTCATAAAAACAACGGAAATGGGGTTTACATTCATCCATGATCTTCTTCGCGATCTCGGGAAGCCCGTCTTTCTTGAGTAAAGGAAGTATGGCCAATTTGATGGGAGCCAGTTTTGGCGGGAACTTTAATAAAACACGGCTGTCTTTTTTCTCTTCGGTGCTGAGATCCTGCTCTTCGTAAGCTTCGCTAAGGATCAGCATCACGGTTCTGTCCACTCCTATAGATGTTTCAATCACGTAAGGGATGTAATTGCCATAAGGTTTACCTGTGGCAGGGTCAAGGTCATTATCGAAATACTGCATTTTCTTTTTGCTGTATTCCTGGTGGCTGCGCAGGTCAAAATCAGTTCTTGAGTGAATGCCTTCCACTTCTTTAAACCCTATAGGGAAATCATATTCAATATCACAGGCGGCATCTGCATAATGCGCCAGCTTTACATGATCATGAAAACGGTATTTGCCAGCAGGAATCCCAAGTGCCAGGTGCCACTTCATCCTTTCTTCCTTCCAGTACTCGTACCATTCTTTTTGAGTGCCGGGACGGATGAAGAACTGCATTTCCATCTGCTCAAACTCACGCATGCGGAAAATAAACTGCCTTGCCACGATCTCGTTACGGAAGGCTTTCCCGATCTGCGCGATGCCGAAAGGAATTTTCATCCTTCCTGTTTTCTGCACATTGAGAAAGTTCACAAATATGCCCTGGGCAGTTTCAGGCCTCAGGTAAATGGTATTGTCTTCTTCTGATGAAACGGCGCCGAATTCTGTTGAAAACATCAGGTTGAACTGGCGCACGTCAGTCCAGTTGACTGTGCCGCTTACCGAACAGGCGATCTTGTTATTTTCAATCAGGGTTTTGATGCCTGCAAAATCATTGGCAGCAAGCAGTTCATCCATCTGCTTCAGCAGCAATTCCGATTGTTCGGTGAATCC
>CBDUBK010000476.1:0-2684 GCA_965365375.1 uncultured bacterium
TTTTTTGAAAAGTCCAAGTGCATAGCTTTTTAAATCTTCCCATTCTGCCGGACTTGCAAGACCCTGTTCCAGGATCTCTGCTTCAGAAATATCCTCATCATGTCCTTCGCTGGCTTTTGTTGATGGAGTAATTATGGGTTCAGGAAAAGCATCATTTTCCTTCATTCCATCAGGCATCAGCACACCGCACAATATGCGCTGGCCATTGTTATAAGTCCTCCAGGCATGCCCGCAGAGATGCCCCCTCACCACAACTTCAATTTTAAATGGCTGACACATGTAACCAATCGAAGCATTCGATACCGGAGTTTCAATCAGCCAGTTGGGACAAACATCCCTGGTAGCATGGAGCATATAAGCCGCAAGCTGGTTCAGTACCTGGCCTTTATATGGTATGGGCCTGGGTAAAATCACATCAAAGGCGGAGATGCGGTCAGATGCGATCATCACGAGCAGATCATTGTCAATGGTATAAACATCACGCACCTTTCCTTTGTAAAATCGCGTCTGTCCGGGAAACTGGTAAGAAGACATGGATCGAAAGTAATTCTAATTGAGGTTTGTATGCAGGACTTCTGCCCCGTAAACTTTCAACAACTTATTCAAAATCACTTAAAAATAATTTCCCTGTAAGAATTGTTATGCTTATTTTTCCGCCTGAAAACCTGTCATGTACAGGACGATCCAAATTCAGTTTTAGCGTATTCCAAAACTAAATTTCAATTTATGAGAAAAGGCTTGCTCTTTTCAGCTGTATGTCTTACAGCTTTTATTTTTTCTTTTACCCATGCTTTCGCGCAAAACGTAACCCTCACGGGAAAGGTAACACATGCCACAACCAAAGAAGGCGTCAGTGCTGTGTCCATAACTGTGAAGGATGGAGCAGAAGGTACTTTTACTGATGTGAATGGAGATTTCAGGCTGACTGTGAAATCGCTCCCTGTAACTCTTGTGATCAGCTCCATTGGTTTTGAAATGCAGGAAATCAATGTCACTTCAGCCGGAACGCCGGTCAATGTGATCTTTGTGCCTTCAAGCGCGCTTGGCCAGGAAGTGGTGGTATCTGCCTCAAGGGTCGCACAGCGTATCCTCGATGCGCCTGTTACCATTGAGCGTATGAGCGCCAACACGCTCCGCAACATACCTGCTCCCAACTATTATGAAGCCATTGCCAACCTGAAAGGGGTGGACATGCATACTGCCAGTATCACTTTCCGCACGGTTACAACCAGGGGTTTTATCAGCAGTGGTAATACCAGGATGAACCAGCTGATAGATGGTATGGACAACCAGGCACCCGGTCTGAACTTTTCCGTAGGAAGCGTGATCGGTCTCACAGAACTGGATGTGGACAATATCGAATTACTTTCCGGTGCTTCTTCTGCCTTGTATGGTTCAGGAGGTATGAACGGAACGCTCCTGATCAACAGCAAGAACCCTTTTCGTTACCAGGGTTTGAGTTTCCAGATCAAACAGGGCATCATGCATCTTGGCAAAGCTGACAGAAATCCCGCTCCTTATTATGACTGGAGCATGCGCTGGGGTAAAACCATCGGTGAAAAATTTGCTTTCAAAATAGCAGCACAGTATACAAAAGCGGAAGACTGGGAAGCAAATGATTACCGCAATGTATCAAGAACAAATGTACTCAGCCAGCTCAAAGGTGGTGACCGTTTTACGGATCCCAATTTTGACGGAATCAATATGTATGGAGATGAAACATCTGCCAACATCAACCAGCTGGTACAGCTGATGTACCTGGGTGCAGGTATGCCAAGCCTGGCCAGCAATGTACCCGGCCAGAACTATACCTGGGGATTCGCGCTTCAGAATACAGCCAACCAGAATGTTTCGCGTACCGGTTACCGTGAAAGAGATCTAGTGGATTACAATTCACAGAATTTTAAAGCAACCGCAGGTTTGCATTATAAACTGACACCGGGTATCGAGGTTTCGTGGAATTCCTATTTCGGTACCGGTACAACGGTTTATACCGGTGCTGACCGTTATTCCCTGCGTAATCTCAAAATGGCCCAGCACAAACTGGAGTTCAGGCATAAGAACTGGTTTGTAAGAGGGTATACCACGCAGGAAAATGCCGGTGATGCCTACCAGGCTACTGCTTTGGGACGTATCATCAATGAAGCATGGAAGCCAAGCTTTAACCAGGCCAATGTTGCCGGCTCCTGGTATCCTCAATATATTTTTGGTTACCTCGCCTATAAAAGGAATGCCCAGCTGATCACAGGTGTTCTCGGTGGAGAATACGCTGCACACCAATTTGCACGTGGTATAGCTGATGTTGGAAGAGTTGTACCGGGAACTGCGGCTTTTGACGCCACTGCCCAGGTAGTAAAAGGAAAAGCCATTCCAAATGGGGCTAAATTTCTTGACAGGTCTGACCTTTATTCTGCAGAAGCCCAGTTGAATTTCTCTGACGAATTCGGATTCAGTGAATTTATACAGGTGATTGCCGGTGCCCAGTACAAATCTTATGTGCTGAATTCACAGGGTACCATCTTCGCGGATACAGCCGGTAAACTCACACCATCTGAGTATGGCGCTTATGTGCAGTTACAAAAGAAACTTTTTAAAAGACTTACCTTGACTGCTGCCGGCCGTTACGATGATCATTCCAATTTCAAAGGAAGGTTCACTCCAAGAGTTGCCGCAGTACTGGAGAT
>CBDUBK010000477.1:0-2684 GCA_965365375.1 uncultured bacterium
CCTGCCACTTCCGCGGCCCTGTTGCCTGGGCAGGAGGTAAAGCTTATGCAATTTGTAAACTGTTGGTGCTGTTTCGCTGTAGGAAGCAAAACCGATAGGAATGGCATTATTATAAACAATGATGAAGTGGTGGCCTTCAGCCATCTGTTTTTTTAAAGATTCAATGCCATACAGCAGCTGGAGCATATAACGGATCTGTACAGGAGATAAAATTTTCTGGTAAGTAGCAGGCCAGGTACGAAGCGCCAGTGTCCTGATCAATTCCGCATCCTGTGGAGCCGCATGCCTGATGGTAAGGACAGGTTCTGCCACGTGAAGGTTGGAAGAGAGTAGCCTGTGCTGGCGTACCAGCCGGCGACTGAATATGATCGCAAGTATCAGGGAACTGATAGCGCCTGCAAATAATAAAATACCAGCCAGTTCTTTTGGTATATACTGGTGGATCCAGGTGTTTTCATTCATGAACAGGAAGGCGTCATACAGCCCGTGAGCGAGTACAGCCAGTCCCAATCCCTTCCATAAAAGTTTTCGCCGGTTAACCGGGTCAAATTTTGCTTTACCTGCATAATATCCCATCAGTATCCCAAAAGTTGCATGTGCAGGTACGGCTGTAAACATCCGCATTACAACCGTGGGCATACCAAACTGGAAAGCATACATCATGTTTTCAACACTGGCAAATCCCATGGCGATCATCACTCCGTAAACTATACCGTCAAGCGGTTCGTCAAAACTTTTCTGCCGGAAAGAATAATACCTGAGCGCAAGAAATTTCATGGCTTCTTCCACCAGCGCCACAAAGACAAAGGCATTGATGATGATCCCGATAATGGAAAGGTCTGTAAGTCCGTCCAGGGCCATTTCAAGGATGAGCGCGGGAATGATGGTGAGCATGCCCCAGATAAAGCTCATGCCCAGGTTGAGGGCAGGTTCCTCGTCATGGGTGTCACGGTAAAATATAAAAAGGCAGATCGCCAGTCCCGGTGCAATGGCAAGTGCGAGCAGCAGCATGGGATGAAGTTAAGTGCTGCTGGTGAAAATTCATCTGCTGCCTGCGGGGCATGATAATAATCATGAATCATGTATCTTTTTGCAATGAAATGCATAGCCACCCTTGTTTTGTTATGTAGTGTAAGTCTCAGTTCACTGTCCCAGCAATTCGGTGCCTTTCCTCCTTCCACCAGGTGGAGACAGCTGGACAGTGATACTGTGCGGGTGATCTACACACCGGCAGCAGAAGCACAGGCAAGAAGGATCATGTCGCTGGCGCACCGCGCGGCAGCGGACACCTTGCGTGATCTTGGCAACAGGATGCGAAAAGTGAATATTGTTTTGCATAACCGGACTACGCTTGCTAATGGATATGTGGCACTCGCGCCATTCCGCAGTGAATTTTACCTGGTACCCGGTTCCAATGTGTTTGATTTCGGCAATCTTCCCTGGCATGAGAACCTGGCCATCCACGAATACAGGCATGTACACCAGTATAATAATTTCAGGAATGGTATCAGTAAAGCGCTTTCATATGTATTTGGTGAAAATGGCCAGGCCTTTGGTAATGCTATCACGGTTCCGGACTGGTTCTTCGAAGGTGATGCCGTGTATGCAGAAACAGCATTGACCCCGCAGGGAAGGGGCAGGCTTTCTTATTTTCAGAGCGGTTACAGAAGCCTCTGGCTTGAAAAAAAGAATTACAACTGGCAGAAACTGCGCAATGGTTCACTGAAAGATTATGTACCCAACCATTACCAGCTGGGTTACCTGCTTGCGAATTATGGATACCTGAAATATGGAAATGAATTCTGGTCAAAGGTCACCAGGGATGCCAGTGCTTTCAAAGGATTATTTTATCCATTTCAGAAAGCGGTCCGCGAACATGCAGGCATTAGCTATAAAACTTTCAGGAAGGAAGCTTTAGATTTTTATCAAAAACAATTGCCCCCGGTTACAGACTCTGTATCATCCAATCATAGAACCGTTACAAATATTTATTTCCCCCGGTACATTGGCAGTGATTCCCTGCTTTACCTGAAATCCGCTTTCAATAAAATCCCGGCTTTTTTTATCAAAGACAGGAATGGTGAACATAAGATTGCCCTCAGGTCAATTTCTGCGGAAGAATGGTTTGGTTACCGTAATGGTAAAATAGTTTATACCGCCTACAGTACCCACCCCAGGTGGACGCTGGTGGATCATAGTGATATTGTTTTACTGGACATACATACCGGGAAAGAAAAAAGAATTACCTCAGGTCATAAATATTATACTCCTGACCTTTCGCCTTCCGGGAATAAGATCGTGGCAGTGATGATAAATGACAGCTTGCAAACAGAATTGCGGATTATGGAAAGTGCATCCGGGAAAATATCAAAGACGATCAGGAATCAGGATTATTTTTTCAGCAACCCGAGATTTGTGGATGAGGACAGGTTTGTGGTTGGTACGAGGTTGCCCAATGCCACCATGGCTTTGCAGATACTTGATCTGAATTCAAATGAATGGCAGCAACTGACCCCATTTTCCTACAACCATGCCAGCCTTCCATTTGTAGATGGAAACAGTATCTACTTCGTGTCGAATGTCAATGGCAATGATGATATCTACCGGATCAGGCTGAAAGATAAATCCATTGAACAATTGACCTATGATGCTACCGGGAATTATTACCCCTCTGTTTTCCGCGA
>CBDUBK010000478.1:0-2682 GCA_965365375.1 uncultured bacterium
ACTGGAAAAAACTCGGAACAGAAAATGGTTTGCCTGCAGGTACGCTCGGACGTATTGGTCTTGACTTCGCACGCAGCCAGCCAACAAGAGTTTACGCGATGGTGGAAGCAACTAAGAATGGATTGTATAAAAGCGATGACGGTGGTTTCAACTGGGAACTGGTGAACAGTGATCCGCAATGGGTGACCAACAGGCCTTTTTATTTCCAGGACATCCGTGTTGATACAAAAAATGAGAACAGGATCTACAGCATACATGCCATGGTTGATATCAGTGAAGATGGAGGAAAAACTTTCAGGACCTTATTACCCTATTCCGGCATTCACCCCGATCATCATGCCTGGTGGATCCATCCTGAAGATCCGAATTTTATTCTCGAAGGGAATGATGGTGGTATTGGTTTGTCAAGAGACAGGGGACGCAGCTGGACCTTCAATGAAAATCTTCCTGTCGGGCAGTTTTACCATGTAAATGTTGACAATGAGATTCCTTATAATGTTATGGGTGGCATGCAGGACAATGGTACCTGGCATGGCCCGGCCTACACCTGGACCAACGGAGGCATCCGCAATTTTTACTGGAACAATGTAGGAGGCGGTGATGGATTTGATGCTATGCCCGATCCTGATAATGCAGACTGGGTTTATTCCATGAGCCAGGGTGGTAATCTTGGCAAGATCAATCATAAAACTGGCGAACGATGGTTCTTAAAACCACCGGCACTTGATACCAATACCCGTTTACGTTTCAACTGGAACTCCGCCATCGCGCAGGATCCTTTTGATAAGAATGTGATCTATTACGGCAGCCAGTATGTACACCGCAGCAATGATAAGGGCAGCAGCTGGCAGATCATTTCGCCGGACCTTACAACCAATGATCCATTAAAATATGACCAGTCAAACAATGGTGGACTTACACTTGATATTACAGGCGCTGAAAATCACTGTACCATTCTCGCTATTGAACCTTCGGCTGTTGAAAAAGGTCTGATCTGGGTAGGAACTGATGATGGCAATGTGCAATTGACAAGAGACGGAGGAAAAACCTGGACGAGTTTCCGGGGTAAAATTCCCGGTATGACAGCAGGTGCCTGGATCCCGCAGATCAGGGCATCAAGGCATAATGCAGGTGAAGCATTTGTGGTAGTGAATGATTACCGGCGCGGTGATTTCAAACCTTATATTTTCCGCACAAAGGATTATGGTAAAACCTGGAGCAATATGCTGCAGAATAAGAACATCCGGGGATATGCATTGTGTGTACTTCCGGATCCTGCAGAACCTAACCTGATCTTCGCTGGAACAGAACATGGTGTATGGGTGAGCATGGATAATGGCAATTCATTTGTTCATTGGAAGACTGATGAATTTCCTGCAGTTTCAACTTTTGACATGGTACAGCAGGAAAGGGAAGCCGACCTGGTGATCGCTACATTCGGAAGAGCATTGTGGGTAGTAGATGATATCAGGCCATTAAGAAAATTCGCGGCTAACAATGGCAAAGTATTTACCAAAACCATTACGGTCTTCCAGTCACCCGAAGCTTACCAGGCCAACTACAGGTCTGCACCGGGTTATGACTGGAGCACTTATGGATTGTATGGTGCGGATAACCGTGACCGTGGTGCATCCATCAGTTATTTTGTGAACCAGCCTGCAAAATCGAATGCTTCATCATCAAAAACAGATTCTGTTGCTGTACAGATCTATAATGAAAAGAATGAAGTGATCAGGAACCTGAAGTGGAAGGCAGAACCGGGATTGAACAGGAATAACTGGGGTATGGAGGAAAGAGGATTCCGCCAGCCGGGTGGCAGGGGTCGTTTCGGGGGTGGAGCCGGAAGCGGTGAACCAGCAGGCATGCAGGTTTTCCCCGGTACCTACAAACTGGTTATGCAATATGGCAATGATAAGGACAGTACAATGGTTACGATCAAGGATGATCCAAGATTAAATAAAACCGATGCTGTGAAGCTTGCCCAAAGAACCATGCTTGACCGACTGAGGAAATCATCTGACAGGTTATTGACCGGTATGGACCGTCTTACTGAATCTGAAGAACTGCTTACCAAGATCACTACCCAGCTGAGGGGATTGAGAGGAAAAGAAATTGATTCGCTTCGAAAGTCCACAACGGTCATGCAGGATTCTATTAAAAATATCCGGGAATATATTAATGGAAGAAATTCCGATAAGCAGGGATTGTCAAGACCACTGGGACAGGTGACTGTGATGGGCAGTATGCAAACCGCGCAGCAATACATTACTTCAAAAAGTGTGGCACCGGGTGTGCAGGAAGAAACATTGGTAAAAAATGCGGAGGCGCATATTGATGCGGCAGTGAAAAGGATCAATGCATTTTATGCCGGGAGGTGGATGGAGTACAGGAGACAGGTGGAGAATACAAAGGTGAATCTGTTTAAGGATTATGATGAAATTAAATAATTGGCTGTTGGCTTATAGCCAATGGCCAATGGCTACACCAAAAGCCTTTTATATTAGCCTGACTTCTTTTGAAGGCAGGCTAATGATTTTTACAGAATAACCGGGAAGGCGGGAAGGAAACGGTAAGTAGGGTTATCAGGGAATTGTGTGATTAAGTTTTAATGTTATCTTTTTTTGTGTCTTTGTGTTCTTTGCGCTGTTCCAGCTGTCGGCATGCCGCTGAAGCTTTAGCGGA
>CBDUBK010000479.1:0-2655 GCA_965365375.1 uncultured bacterium
AGGAATGGTTTGGCCAGGAAGCGAGCCAGCTCAATGGGAAAACCGTGAAGGAAGTGTTAGGTGATAAAGCGTTTGAGCTGGTAAAAAAACACATGTCCGATGCTCTCGAAGGGCGAACGGTTTCCTTTGAATCGGATATTGTTTATTACAACGGTGAACAAAAACATATACGTGCCGACTATATTCCGCATTTTGACAAGAACCATGAAGTACCTGGCTTTTTTGCCATGGTAACGGACCTGACAGAAAGAAGAAAATCCGAAGAAGCCTTCCTCAAGTGGGCTAAGGATAAGGATGAGTACAAAAATATTTTCACAGACCTGGAAGCCGCGTATACTGCATGGAGACCTTACGCACTTCACCGCCAGTACCTGATTGAAGGTATCCTTGGCTCTCCACTGCTTGCCTTTGCATCATCCCTGCAGCAGGTGGAAAATATTCTTGTAAAACCAGGTGCTTCAACTGCTGATATTAAAAAAGCAGTTGAGTCAGCCAATGCACAAAGGCAGAATTTCCTGGCTGGTGAGAATAAAGCTTCCGACCAGCGTATTGTTGCCGCAGTATTACAGATGTACCAGCACAATGTTCCGGACGACCAGCAGCCACAGGGATTGTATACTGCTATCAGGAATGAGTATGGAAATCTTGAGAAGGCTTCTACTTATGAAAAATACGCTGAAGCGATTTTCAAAAACACCATGATCTTCGATAATGAAAAGTGGAATGCATTTGTAAAAAATCCGGATGCAAATACCCTGCAGCAGGATCTTGCCTATAACCTGGCCAGCACATTTGTAAAGAATTTTAATGGCAAGTATGCGCCGCTCTACCAGCAGTTCCTTACAAAGAATAATGAATGGGGACGCCTCTACATGAAAGGGGTGAGAGAAATGGACCCTAAGAAAGTAATGTATCCGGATGCCACTTTCACCATGCGTGTGAGTTATGGTAAAGTATCATCTTACAAGCCCAGGGATGCCGTGACTTATGATTATGTCACCACCATGAAAGGGCTGCTGGATAAATACAAACCGGGTGATTATGAATTTGACCTGCCTGCCAACCTGCTTACGGAGGCAAGGGAAAAAGATTTTGGCCCGTACAAGGATCTGAAAAGAAATGATCTTGTGGTTGGTTTCATAACAGATAACGATATCACAGGTGGCAACTCGGGATCACCGGTCATCAATGGCAATGGAGAATTGCTCGGACTTGCCTTCGATGGTAATTACGAAGCACTGAGCCATAAGATCGCTTTTGATAAAAACCTCAACCGCACCATTTGCGTTGATATCCGTTATGTGCTCTGGTGTATTGACAAACTGGGTGGCGCAGGACACCTGGTACAGGAACTGACACTCAGAAAATAATCCTTACTGATTTTTTAAAGCCGTTTGCTCAAAGCGAACGGCTTTTTTGTTTCTTTACAATTCATGAACAGGCCACTGAAGGTTTTACTGCTTACGGGATGGATGCTGCTGCCCCTGCTGGTATCAGCCCAGGTTTCCTTCAGTATTGCAACAGATGGTGCTGTGATGCGCAATTTCAGCCCAAGGCAAAAATTCTGGGCCATTGGCCAGACCGTGATCGCAGATATTCATGTCAGTAAAAAGGAATCAGCCTATGCCTGGCTTTCTTATTTCAGTCCCGGTAGATTCAATAATCGTTTTACAGCACCTGCCATTGATCCGCTTACCAATCCTGCTTCAGTTTCAATTAAAGTAAATGGGATGTGGGAGAGCAGGGAAGTTTCCATTGGGTGGAAGCACTATTTTTTTGGCGGATTCAATGAAGAACGGGAATGGGGTATTTATGGAAGGGCAGGATTCGGGCTGATGTTCAACCGTGCTTCCAATAGTTATTCTACCGAAGTGGATACGAGTGTTTATGATGCTTCAGCATTGCCTGTTTTAGGCGAGAACCGTTTTAACCGTCTTACCATTGACCTGGCTACGGGCCTTGAAATTCCCTTTGGAGGCAATTTTTATTTTTACAGTGAGCTGCGTACGGCAATTCCTTCTTCTGATTATCCGGCTCCGGTTCTGCATTATAATAAAAATGTACCGCTGCCTCTCATACTCGCCGCAGGACTCCGGATCTCTTTTGACCCCGGTTATTGAATCTTTACATCAAACCTTCCCTCTGTTACCACAATTGGTGATGCGGTACCATCCGTACTTCCGGCGGTGAATGAAAATGTTCCGGAGATAATATGGTTTTGTGTATCAAATTTTGTGACGTTAACCGTACCGGTATGTTGTGGTCCTGTAATCCATTCATTGAGCGGCATGAATTTTCTTTTGATGAAATATCCATAACTCGCGCTTTCCTGGGGATATTTATTGGTTTGCTGGTTGAGCTGGAAAACACCGGTGCCCGTGATATTTTTCAGGTGGATCTCGAATTCAGTTTCTGTTGGTGAAGAAGAAAAATTTCTCGCGTTGATGAAAATGCCGTTGGTGCCGGTATACCTCGCTTCAAGGAGGGCTGCTGTTGGAGCAATTCCAAATTTTTGGGGGATCCAGAATTCTCCATCGAGTTTGGCCCCGAAGGTATTGGCGCCGGTCTGGGTTGCTTCAGGCAGGGAATCCACATCTTTTTTGCAGGAAGTAAATACCGCGGCGGCTGCCAGCAGCAGGAATAAGTTTTTCATGA
>CBDUBK010000480.1:0-2651 GCA_965365375.1 uncultured bacterium
ACTTCTTGCTTCAGGCAAAACGATCCAGAGAACGATGTAGGCCAGTATGAATGTTCCGGAGAAAGATCCTATGAATATATTGGGGAAGATGTCGCGTTCCCACATAAAAAATATACCGTTGAGAATGCCAAAAAGGATGTTCAAAACCAGTGGTGTCGCGAAAAGAAGGCGAAACAGCCAGGATGGTTTATTGAAGTAGGCACCAAGTCCGCCGGCCACGCCAGCGATCACGCGGTCATCCGGATTTCTGAAGAATCTTTTGCCCGCGAAACCATCCAGGTTACGTACAGGCAGGATGATCCAAAGAACGATATAGATCAGGATACCGGTACCAAAACCACCAAGGGTGATGATAGCGAACAACAGGCGTACGATGGCCGGGTCCACATTCATGTAATTGGCAAGTCCCGCACAAACACCGCCCAGCAATTTATCAGATGCATCACGGTACAGTCGGCCTTTTGAGCTGGATGCATAATTAAAATTGAAAGCTCCTGAAGTTCCGGACTGTGTGCCGGAAGCTTTTTCATCGGCTTCCACCTTTTCAAAATCTTCCACGCTGCCCATGCCCTGGATGATCTCCTGTACATCAGCATCAGTAACAGCTGCCGCGCCTTTTTTGATTTTATCATTCATCAGTTCAGCGATGCGGCTTTCAATATCATTGATGATCTCATCGCGCCCTTCTTCATTGGCGAAATAGCGCCTCAGGCTCTCAATATAACGTTGCAAACTTTCATAAGCAGAATCCTCTATGGGAATCACCCTGCCGGATAAGTTTATATTGATGATCTTTTTCATTGTATATGTGCTTTTGGTTGAAGCCCTGCTTTGCAGGATTAAATATTTTCTTTTTTATTAGTTAATGTGTTCACACCGTGCGATAGTTCCTGCCAGGTATCCGCCAGCTCCTGGTAAAAGGTTTCGCCTTTGGGTGTCAGGGAAAAATATTTCCGGGGCGGACCTGAATTACTTTCCACCCAGCGGTAGGTCAGCATTTCAGCATTCTTTAGTCGGGTAAGGAGTGGGTAAAGAGTGCCCTCCAGGATCTGGAGATTGGCAGCTTTCATTTCCTCCACTATATCACTGGGGTAGGCCTCACCCCGGCGTATGATGGAGAGAATACAAAACTCAAATATGCCCTTCCGCATCTGGCTCTGTGTATTCTCAATATTCATTGTCTTTGTTTTTTCCCTCCGCCATCATCCCGCTTTTTGCGGGACGAAAGGGGAGAGAGGATGTATGTTGATTTAATTGACAAGTCAAAGGTATGGGAATGTTTGGTACTATGCAACACATAGTACCAAGTTTTTTAAGGTAATATTGATTGGGTTGAAGCAGATTTTCTCTAAAGCATTGACTTTTAGTGAGATGAAAAATTGCCGGGCCCTAAAATTTGTGGAATAGATTGATGGATGGAAATAAATACTGGTGAATGGCTATAAAGTGGAGAGATTGCTGAACTGTAGCCCACCCTTATTTTCAATACTGAGTGTTTGACTGCTATTTCCCTGCGCTCCTGTGATTTCTACCTTTAGCTGGTTGGTACCGGGACCAAGGGGGATACGGACATATTGAATGGTATGAGGCAGGCTTTGCCAGTTACGGGTGTCCGCTTTTTCTGATGCAAGGCTGAAGATCTTCAGGCCAAGTGATACCGCTTCCATGCGGTTTTTATGTTTGCTATCTTTTTCATCCTTATCAGGCTTAGTTGCTTCCTCGGCCAGTTTTTTTATGGCCAGGCGGGTGAGCATCTTAGCCATCTCCCTGAGTCTTTGCTCATTCATGGTTGCAATAGCCAGCTCATTGATCGCCTGGGCGGGTTCAAAAAAGATGTTACCCCCGGCCGTTTGCACATGGGCAGAATGATATTTCAGAGGTTGTGGTTCATAATAAGGAATGGCCAGCCTGAAGCTATGCCCGGACCCGATACTGGCATTTGAATGATGATTGAAAGGAATTTTATAACGGTCACGGTTGTCCGTAAAAAAATAATTGCCACCCTGTTCGCTCAATGAGAAAAAAACATTCTCTTCTTTCTTTACCGGGGCACGCCCGTTTTCCCAGAAAAGAATGAGTTCATCTTTAGGCAGGCTTTGTTCCGGGTTCCACTTCATACCAAGTTTATTCTCGTACCACTCCAGTTCATCCCGGAAGCCATTCATCCAGGCCAGGCGCAACAGGTCGGTTTTCAATTGTCCCGGCATAGCCGTTCCATAATAATTGCCTCCACGATCAAGGTAAAGATTGGCTGCATTGCGACATGCAACAAAGGCATTATTGAGATCTCCTGCCTTTTCGTAAACCAGGGATTGAAGAATAAGAGAAAATGCGTCCTGCGTATAATGATTGCTGCCAGCTTCAGCCTCCTGCGCATATTGCCTCAGGCTGATCCGGCGTGCTTCCACCAGCGCTTCCTCTGTATCCTGGAGCTGGAGATAATTGAGTGCCTTGTAATAGTGCACCATGTATTTTTCAAAATCCTCCCCTCGGTAGCTCTGCATCATGGGATTGATTAGTGTGCCTGCCATGTCAGTTCGAGTTTCGGCTTTTTCAGTTGGAACTCGAAACAAAATTATGACGGCGAAAGAACATAATAAAATTATCGGCATTTTGCATCTGGTCGAAGGCGCACTGCAGATTTTCGGAGC
>CBDUBK010000481.1:0-2636 GCA_965365375.1 uncultured bacterium
CCAGCGCCAGGCACAGGTACTGATTGAATTAATGGGTTTCTTAAACCCCCACCTTAAAAACGTTGAGGATTTCAGGCATAAACTCTGGGATCACCTTTTTTATATCAGCGATTTTAAACTGGATGTGGATAGTCCCTATCCTATTCCCGAAAAAGAAACATACAAAGCGAAGCCGCAACCTATACCTTATCCCAAACGTTATCCAAGGTATTCCCACCTCGGTAAGAACCTGGAACTGGTGATCAATAAAGCCCTTAAGGAAGAAAGCCAGGACAAACGCCAGGGATTTGCCAATGCCATTGCATATTACATGAAGCTCGCGTATAACAACTGGCATAAGGATGTGGTACATGATGATGCCATCCAGAGTGAACTTAATAACATCACACAGGGTCAGCTGGAATTCACCAACACTCCTTATGTGAAAGCTTACCGCCCTTCACAGGACCGCGAAAGAGAACGCGGAGGTTATGGAGGCCGCAACCAGCGTGGAAAATTCCAGCAGCGCGGTGGCAGCAACAGCGGTGGCCGCAATGACCGAAACGACCGCAATGACAAACGCGGTGGCGGTAAATTCGGAAAGAAAAGATACTGAGCAATTCAAAATAACCAGGAAGGGAAGCCCACAGCTTCCCTTTTTTTATGCAGGCCAGGAATGATTGATATTATTCAGGGCTAGCAAGTAATTTGCATTGCTGAGAAGCTTCCTTCACAAACCCAAAGAATCACATGTCATATTTTGAAGTTACAGGCGGTAAAAAATTAAAAGGCGAGATCATTCCACAAGGTGCAAAAAATGAAGCCCTGCAGATCATCAGCGCGGTATTATTGACTGACGAAAAAGTAACCATTACCAATATTCCCGACATCCTTGATGTCAATAACCTGATTGACCTCCTGGCTGCCATGAATGTAAAGGTGGAAAGGGTTGACAGGCAGACCTGCATCTTCCAGGCTGATGATGTGAACCTGGAGTATTTGCGCAGTGAGGCTTTTCGCAGCAAGAGCGGTATGCTTCGCGGATCCGTGATGCTGGCAGGACCCATGCTCGGAAGATTTAAAAAAGCCTTTATTCCAAAGCCCGGCGGTGACCGCATTGGCAGGCGCAGGCTTGATACCCATATCATCGCATTTGAAAAGCTGGGTGCCCGCTATGAACATTTCCGTGAAGAAGGATATTTCTATTTTTCTACCCATGGTCTCAAAGGGAAATACTTATTGCTTGATGAACCTTCCGTAACCGGTACGGCCAACGTTGTAATGGCAGCCGTTATGGCAAAAGGTGCAACGGTTATTTATAATGCAGCCTGTGAACCCTATGTGCAGCAGCTGTGCCGCATGCTGATCCGCATGGGAGCAGTAATCGATGGTATCGGCAGCAACCAGCTGGTGATACAGGGTGTTGAAAAACTCCATGGGACCACGCACCGCATTTTACCTGATATGATCGAGATCGGATCTTTCATTGGAATGGCTGCCATGACCCAGAGCGAGATCCGGATCAAGGATGCAAGCGTGGAATACCTGGGTGTGATACCCGATAAATTCCGCCAGCTTGGAATTAAAATAGATTTTGTAGGGGATGATATCATTATTCCTGAGCAGGACGTATACGAGATCCAGAGTTACCTCGACGGTGGTGTACTTACGATTTACGACCATCCCTGGCCTGGATTCACACCCGATCTTTTGAGTATTGTGCTGGTAGTGGCAACGCAGGCAAGAGGCTCCTTGCTCGTACACCAGAAGATGTTCGAAAGCCGCCTTTTCTTCGTGGACAAACTCATAGAAATGGGCGCGCAGATCATTCTTTGTGACCCGCACCGCGCCGCTGTGATCGGGCTCGAAAGAAAATTCAATCTGAGAGGCATCCGTATGAGTTCACCGGATATCCGTGCCGGGGTTGCACTGCTCATTGCTGCGCTCAGTGCCGATGGCACCAGCATCATCCAGAACATTGACCAGATCGACAGGGGTTACCAGTATATTGATAAAAGGCTGCAGGGTCTTGGGGCTTCAATCGTGAGGCGTGAGTCGTGATGCTGCCAATGGCTATAGGCTATTGGCCAATGGCTTATTATTCCCTCACCCACTCCACCTTTTCTTCCAGCGGTGCCCTGTTCTTTGCAGGTGAAGGCACTGCCACATGGCCGATGTAAAAAAATCCAAGCAGCTTGTCATCTGCTTCCAGTCCAAAGAATGGTTTGGCCTGTTCGCGGTAAGTCACACCGCCTGTTGTCCAGTAACCACCAAGTCCGTAAGCAGTAACAGATAAATAAATATTCTGTACAGCTGTTGCAGTGGCACAGATCTCTTCCACTTCAGGGAATTTTTTATTGGGATCCCTTTTCATGCAGATGGCAATTACATGGGATGCCTTCAGGGGATTGGATTGAAGCGTATCGTAAGTGCCTTGTTTGAAATTATCTCCCGAGGTTTCTTTATATAATTCACTCTGGAATTGTGCCAGCTTTTCCAGTCCCTTACCCGTATACACTACAAATTTCCAGGGCTGGAGGTTTCCATGACTGGGAGCCCAGCCTGCATTTTCCATAATCTCACTGATCACCTGGTCATCTATTTTCCTGCCTTCTTCGAACTGCTTCGTCAAGGTCAGGGTTAGCCTCGTCATTCTC
>CBDUBK010000482.1:0-2634 GCA_965365375.1 uncultured bacterium
TTTCTGAATCATCGGCACTTGTTCCATGGGTACTTCCACACCCAGGTCACCACGTGCGATCATGACCGCATCACTCTCCACGATAATATCACGGAGATTATTCAGCGCTTCAGGTTTTTCTATCTTGGCAATGATCTTAGTGCGGCTTTTTCTTTCCTGTAATTTGTTACGGAGGATAATGAGGTCTTTTACGCTGCGTACAAAAGAAAGAGCTACCCAGTCAAGCTCCTGGTCAATGATAAATTCCAGGTCGGCGAGGTCTTTCTCAGTAAGTGCCGGCAGGGAGATCTTTGTATCAGGAAGATTAATTCCTTTTTTGGAAGAGAGTTTACCACCCATGGTTACTTCAACTTCCACATCATTATTTTTCAGGATCCTCTTGACCCTTACTTCCAGTTTGCCATCATCAATGAGAATGATGTTTCCGGGCTTGATATCCTTATGCAGGTTGGGGTAGGATACATAGATCCTATCCTTGGTACCTACCAGTTTTTCATTGGTAAATGTGAGGATGTCACCGGGAACTATATCAATACCGCCATTTTCCATTTCACCCACACGGAGTTTAGGACCCTGCAGGTCACCAAGGATGGCAATGTTATATGGTTCTGATTTGTTGATCTGGCGGATGTATTCAATGATCTGTTTTTTATCATCATGCCCGCCATGGGAAAAGTTGAGGCGGAAAACATTTACGCCGCATTTTACCAGTTCAAGAAGTTTTTCATAAGTGTCACAGGCAGGGCCTACCGTTGCCACGATCTTGGTGCGGTGATAGGTATGCTCTATACCTGCGGTTCTGTCCATTTCCTTATGATAATATTTTGTTGCTTGCTTGCTCATATGGTCATTCTCCGGGTGGAGGATTTAATGTGAAAAATGTTTATGAAATAATTGTTTCTATGATCAATACTAACTGAAAGAAAAGAGGAATTGCTGGCTCTTCCAATATTAACTCGCCAGGATCTTTACGATCTTCATCCACTCTTCACTGATGGTGCCTCTTCTTTTTCCTACGTTTTCCAATGGCACATAATTCATTTTATTGTTCATGATGCCTACAAATACATTATGCTTACCCTGGATCAGACATTCAACAGCATGATAACCCATGCGGCTGGCTATTAACCTGTCAAGACAGGTAGGAGAGCCGCCTCTCTGGATATGGCCCAGGATCACCACGCGCATTTCTGTCTGCGGCAGCCTTTCCTTAACAAGCTTTGCCACTTCATCAGCACCGCCGAATTCATCACCTTCGGCCACCACAATGAGGTTGACGAGTTTTTTCCTTTTTTCTTTTTCTTCGAGAGAAAGGATCAGTGCTTCCACATCCGTTCTTCTTTCAGGGATCAGGATGTTCTCCGCACCTGTGGCGATACCGCTGTGCAGGGCGATATATCCGGCATCACGACCCATTACTTCAATAATGAATAAACGGTCATGCGCATCGGCTGTATCCCGGATCTTGTCAATGGCTTCAACAGCTGTATTTACCGCAGTATCAAAACCAATGGTAAAATCCGTTCCATAAATATCCTTGTCAATAGTGCCTGCGAGGCCTATACAGGGTATATCATATTCTTTGCTGAATTCTACTGCACCGCGGAAGGATCCGTCGCCACCGATGATCACCAGTCCATCAATACCCCGTTTCTGTAAAACTTCAAAGGCCAGCTTACGGCCTTCAGGTTTATGGAATATTTTACAACGTGCAGTTTTCAGGATCGTGCCGCCCCGCTGGATAATGTTGGCCACCGAACGGCTTTCCATTTGAAAGATATCATCTTCTATCAGGCCCTGGTAGCCGCGCATGATGCCATAAACTTCAAGACCCGAATAAATTCCTGTTCTAACGACCGCCCTGATCGCGGCATTCATACCCGGTGAATCACCACCCGAGGTAAGAACGCCAATGCGGCTTACTTTTTTTTGCATTGGTTTTCCAGATTCTATTAATTACCGATCAATTTTTTACAAGATTCAAAAATAAGCTTTTGTTGATAACTGTGTTAGTGATACACATCAGGTTATGGTTACCAGTTACATACAACTAAACTGCCCGGCTTATCACAGTTCTGATCAACACCCTGAAAAATTTTATGATCATCCTCTTTGTCCATGCTGACCCTGCTCATGGCAAAAACTTCAATTTCCTTTTTTATAATTTTTCTCCATGTTGTGAAAGGTCCAGACCTGTAGCTTCTTCTTCATCCGTTACCCGCATGGGTGTCAGGCTGTTTACCACCCTCAAAAGGATCCATGTGCCTGCGAATACAAAAGCTGAAACCGCAACAAGTGAAACGAGATGCACGAGGAATAACCTGCCTTCACCATATACCAGCCCATTGCTGCTGACTACAGAATTGATCTTATCACTGGCAAATACGCCGGTGAGCAGCATGCCCGCCATTCCGCCAACACCATGACAGGGGAAAACATCCAGTGTATCATCAATGGAGGTCCTGCTTCTTAAAATCACAACAATATTGCTGATAACACTGGAAGCAAGGCCGATAATGATGGAATGGGGTATCGTAACAAATCCCGCTGCCGGCGTAATCGCAACCAGGCCAACCACCATACCTATGCAGGTACCCATCGCTGAAGGTTTTTTTCCCCTGAGCACATCAAAGG
>CBDUBK010000483.1:0-2632 GCA_965365375.1 uncultured bacterium
CAGGGGCAGGCAATTGTCATCCATGCTTTGTAACGACTGCCATATGAATCCCAATACCGGTAAGCTTACCGGGAGGGTGATGGATGAAGTTTCTGTATTCGGAAAACTTTATTCCAGGAACATTACCAAAGACGCTGAAAATGGCATTGGCAAATGGACGGATGGCCAGCTGGCTTACCTGCTGAGAACAGGGGTAACACCTAAAGGAGAATTCCTGCCGGTGATGGCCAAGCTTCAGAAAATGTCCGATGAAGATTTGAATTCCATCATCGCTTTTTTGCGTTCCGACCATAACTGGGTGCAGGCCGACAATACCAGGCAGCCCGCTTCCAAATATTCTTTTCTTGCCAAGTTCCTGACCAATATAAAACTGGTTAAACCCATGCCTTTTTATCCGTCCATACCGGAACCTGATACCACCAACCAGGTAAAATGGGGTGAATATGTTTCTTTATACAGGGTGGAATGTTATACCTGCCACTCAGCGGATTTTACAACCGTAGATTTTATCAACCCTGAAAAATCAAAAGGATTTTTCGGAGGCGGCAATAAGTTTGACCTGCCTGATGGTTCTTCCATTTATTCCAGGAACATCACCATGGATGAAGAAACAGGTATTGGTAAATGGTCAGAAGAAGATTTTATCCGTGCAGTAAAAACAGGAGTTGTGCCGGGCGGGCAGGCTGCCACAAGGCCACCCATGAAACCTTACAGCGACCTTACGGACGGAGAGGTGAAAGCCATCTTTGCTTATCTCAAAACCATTCCCAAGGTCAGGAACCATGTAGAAAGAAAACTCAACTGATTTTATATAACCCCGCTGCTGGCGGGGTTTTTTTCTACCCTTTCCTGCTTATCCTTCCCTTGTTATCTTTGGCGCTTTACGATTGCCATGATCCATTTTCATTCATTGAAGGTTAAAAAGAAGGTACAGGAAACAGAAGACTGTGTATCCATACAATTCGAGGTGCCCGAAGAGCTGAAAGAACTATTTGTTTTCAAACAGGGGCAAAGCCTTACTGTACGTAAAATGATCAATGGTGAAGAATTACGCCGCACCTACAGTATCTGCAGCGCCCCTCCGGATAATGTTTTGAGAGTAGCTGTAAAAAAAGTGGATGGTGGTAAATTTTCAACCTGGGCTAATGATACCCTGCAGGCTGGTGATACGATTGATGTAATGCCGCCGGTAGGAAAATTCAATACCGAACTGCTGCCAACGCAGAAAAAAAATTACCTGGCCTTTGCTGCCGGAAGTGGTATCACACCTGTACTCTCTATCATCAAAACCACACTGCTCACTGAACCGCAAAGCCGTTTCACCCTTGTTTATGGCAACCGCAATAAAAATTCCATCATTTTCAAGGAAGAACTGGAGGCACTGAAAGATAAATTCATAGACCGTTTTCGCATCTACCATGTGCTGAGCAGGGAAAAATCAGATGCGGAGATCAACAATGGCAGGATTGATATAGCCAAGCTGGAACTGATCGGAACTAAGCTGGTGGATCTGAACCAGGTGGATGATTTCTTTTTATGCGGACCCGAAGAAATGATCTTTTGTGTGAAGGGATACCTTGAAAGCCGCGGCATTAACAGCGATAAAATTCATTTCGAACTTTTCACCATACCCGGGCAGAAACAATCTGTGGTGGAAACAGAATCAATACCTGTGAATGATGAAGGTCCAAAAGCAAAAGTGAGCGTGAAGCTGGATGGGATCCGGTTTGATTTTGACCTGGCTTTCGAAAGTGAAAGTATCCTGGACGCAGCTCTTAAACAGGGCGCTGATCTTCCCTATGCCTGCAAAGGGGGTGTATGCACAACCTGCAAAGCAAAACTTACAGAAGGTAAGGTGAAGATGGATGTGAACTGGGGCCTTGAACCCGATGAAGTGGAGCAGGGTTATATCCTTACCTGCCAGTCGCATCCTGTGACCGAAAAGATTACGGTTGATTTTGATGCCAAATGATCAGCCTGGAAATTTATGTTCGGTATAGGCAAATTCTTTCATGGATATGTTCACATTCAGACTGCCGCCCACCCTTGTATCAGGCAGGTCAAACCAGATGGTCTTGCCGGGCAGGAAAATAATATCCCTGATCTTGATAAATGTGAGAAAAGACTGGTAAGGTACCGGCACAATGATCTGCATGGTAGCTTCCATGTCGGTGTCCAGTTTAATTACACGGATCACGATTATTTTTTCATAACCAAATTTCTGGTTGCCATACCTGAACATATTTAAAGCCAGCAGGGAATCTTCTGATCCATATACCGGGGAGCACTGGATCATATGCTTTTCCAGGCTTTTGAAACTGATGGTTGAAGAATCATGTCCATAAACCGTTTTCGCTGCAGACCGCTCAACGGGTGTACAAAAACTTCCAACCATTCTGTACTTATCACCTTTCAGGAGGTCTGCATCCATATAAGCTTCGAATTTCAGGTAAGGAGATTGTGCTTTTAGTTTACCGGGAATAACCAGGGCAAAAAGAAGCACAATAAAGCAGGTGAATTTGCATTTCATTTTTCCAAGTTCAACAATTGCAGGTGGCCTTTCAATACCGTGCAGACGGTATTAGGCTAAGCGGCAAATGTGAAGGACAAGAGACAATTCACCCTCTCCGCT
>CBDUBK010000484.1:0-2632 GCA_965365375.1 uncultured bacterium
GATGCCAATACCACGGCCATCGATATTGGTGATGAACCCATGCAGTTTCACAGGAAATTTCCCGGCGTGCCGGTTGCAGTCGGAGAAGACCGTATAGAAGCTGTTACGCAATTATTATTTGACAGGCCTGAAACCGAAGTTGTGATACTGGATGATGCGTTCCAGCACCGGGCCATACAACCAGGGTTCAATATCTTGCTGACCGAATATTCCAACCTGTTTACCAGGGATTTTTTCCTGCCTACAGGAGACCTCAGGGACCTGAGAAGTTCTTATAAAAGGGCACATGTAATTGTTGTAACCAAATGCCCTCCCTTACTTGATGAGAAAGAAAGACAAAATATTATAAGGGAGATCGGGCCCCTGCCGCACCAGAAAGTTTTCTTTACCGCCATATCCTATGGCATGCCCTACCATATCACCCGTCATGATCTTCGCCATATCGATCCGGGTACTGAAGTCCTGCTCGTAACGGGTATTGCCAACCCGGTGCCATTAAAAAATTACCTTGAAGAAAAGATAGAAGCATATAATCTGCTGCAGTATAATGACCATCATATTTTTTCCATTGATGACTGGAAGGAGATCAGGAAAAAATTTGAAAGCATAGCCTCAGAAAACAAGCTGGTGCTGACAACGGAAAAAGATGCCATGCGGCTGCTCAAATTCAGCCAGGAAATGGATGGCATGCCTTTTTACGTTTTACCAATAGAACACAGGTTCCTGTTTCACCAGGAAACCCTGTTTAATGATGAAGTGATTACATTCATACAAAATTTTAAAAAACCCTTATAGTATGGGACGGAAAAATGCCAAGAAACCCGGTAAGAAAAAGCTCAGGAATTTCGATGAATACAAAGGTGTCCTGGAGATTACCCGTTCGGGGATGGGTTTTGTAGTGGTCCCCGGCCTGGAGGCCGATATCCTTGTAAGACCGAATGATTTTAATACAGCCCTTCATGGTGATACGGTAAAGGTTGATGTGAATCCTGAAAAATCAGGAAAGAGGATGCAGGGTGTAGTTACTGACGTGGTTGAAAGAAAACAACTTGATTTTGTAGCACGTATCGAGATGAGCAAGGGCTTTGCTTTTGCGGTAATAGAGGGCGATAAAAAAATGCCTGACATCTTCATTCCGCAGGCTGGTTTCAATGGCGCGGAAGATAAGGACCGGGTGGTAGTGCGAATCAAGGAGTGGGAAATGGATACCAAAAAAAGACCGGTAGGTGAGGTGATCAATATTCTCAATGCCGAAGACAGCAATGACATCGCCATGAAGGAGATCCTCCTGGAAAATGGTTTTCCCATCGGGTTCACTGATGATGTACTGGAAGAAACCGCCAGGATACCTGATGTGATACCGGAAGAAGAAATCACGAAGCGCAAAGATTTCAGGGGCATTCTTACATTCACCATTGATCCTGTTGATGCAAAAGATTTTGATGATGCCATTTCCATACGTGTTCTTAAAAATGGTAATTACGAAATTGGTGTTCATATTGCAGATGTTAGTCATTATGTTCTACCCGACACGCAACTCGACGAATCAGCATATGGCAAGGCTACTTCCGTTTACCTGCCCGACCGGGTGAATCCCATGTTGCCTGAACATATTTCCAATGTGCTTTGTTCCCTGCGCCCGCATGAGGACAAGCTTACTTTTTCAGCGGTGTTCCAGATGACACCCAAGGGACAGGTAAAACAATACTGGCTGGGACGCACCGTAATTCATTCCAACCACAGGTTTACCTACGAGGAAGTGCAGGAGATCATTGAGAAGGAGGACGGCTTGTATATGGATGAAATTCTGCTTCTGAACAACATCGCCCAGCGCCTGCGCAAAAAACGTTTTGATTCCGGCGCGATCAATTTTTCAAGCACGGAGGTCCGGTTCAAACTTGATGAGAAAGGCAAACCGATCGGCATCATGGTTAAAGAAAGCAAAGAGTCTCACCAGTTGATTGAAGAATTTATGCTGCTGGCCAATAAACATGTGGCCGAAGCAGTATCAAAAATAGAGATCAACAAAAAGCCCATACCATTTGCCTACCGTGTGCATGATCTTCCTTCAGAAGAAAAACTGCTGCCTTTCATGGCTTTCGCAAAAAAATTCGGTCATAAGTTCGACACTTCTTCACCCGAGCAGACTGCCGCTTCGTTCAACCAGATGCTGAAAGACGTCCAGGGTAAACCGGAACAGCATGTGCTGGAGCAGTTAGGCATCCGAACCATGGCCAAGGCAATTTATACTACTGAAAACATCGGTCACTATGGACTGGGCTTCGAACATTACTGCCATTTTACCTCACCGATACGGCGCTATCCAGATATATTGGTTCACCGCATACTCGACCAGGTATTGAATAAGAACATAAGGCCTGATAAAAAAATGGACCAGAAATGTAAACATTGCAGTGAAAGGGAAAGAGCTGCAATGGATGCGGAACGTGCGGCTAACAAATACAAGCAGGTTGAATACATGCAGGATTTCCTGGGTGAAGAATTTGAAGGGGTGATAAGTGGCGTGTCTGCATTTGGTTTCTGGGTTGAAACCGTAGAGCACAAATGCGAAGGACTTGTAAGCATTGCGTCTTTATCGGAATATGATGATTTCAGGTTGATTGAAACCGAC
>CBDUBK010000485.1:0-2631 GCA_965365375.1 uncultured bacterium
ATGCGGCACTTGAACTTACTGTACATAAGGATATCACGGCACGCCGCCACAGCTTTCATATTTTATCAGAAAATCTTTTCCGCTTCCTGGAAACCGCTGGTTATGACCAGTCAAGGATCTACCTGCATGAATGCACCATGCCATTCAATGATACCGGCCGCGGGGTTTGGTTAAGCAAAACGGAAGAAAAAAGAAATCCTTATCTCGGTCTTCACCATCCCTATTATAAAGCAGGCATGCTGGAATGTGGTACGCTTGAAGGAAAGATTGACCATGTAAAAGAAAACTGATGCGGTTATTGTTCTTTCTTTTCATGATAGCCTCATCACAGGGTGTTCTTGGCCAGGTTAAATACACGCTCAACGGTTATATCAAGGACAGCAGCAGCGGTGAATCCGTGATCAATGCCACCATTTCCATCAACGGGAAAAACGTGAGCAGCAACCAGTATGGATTTTATTCACTCACCCTGGAACAGGGCAGTTATGAAGTGCTGGTTAGCCATGTCAGCTACCAGGCTACTTCTTTCAGTGTGGTACTCAATAAAAATATAGAACAGAATGTTTTCCTGAAACCACGATCAGCTGCGCTCAACGAAATCGTGGTGTACAGCAGGAGAAGGGACCAGCATGTGCGGGAAGCGCAGATGGGCAAAGTGGATCTTTCCATCAGCCAGATCAAAAACATCCCGGCCTTTATGGGTGAAGTGGATATACTCAAAACCATCCAGCTTATGCCCGGTGTAAGGAATGCAGGTGAAGGAAATGCCGGGTTTTATGTAAGGGGAGGAGGGCCGGACCAGAACCTGATCTTACTGGATGATGCAGTTGTATATAATACAGGACACCTCTTTGGATTTTTTTCCATTTTTAATTCAGATGCCATCAAGAATGTAACCCTGATCAAGGGAGGCATGCCTGCCCAATATGGAGGCAGGTTATCTTCTGTGCTTGATGTGACCATGAAGGACGGGAATGCCAATAAATTCCAGGGAGAAGGCGGGCTGGGTCTTATTGCATCAAGACTTTCCTTCCAGGGACCGATCGTTAAGAATAAAGCATCATTTATTGTTTCTGCACGAAGAACCTATATCGATGCGCTGGTGAAACCCTTCATCAAAAAGACCAGTAATTTTTATGGTTCAGGTTATTATTTCTATGACCTGAATGCCAAGATCAACTACCGTTTTTCCGATAAGGACCGCCTTTATCTCAGTGGTTATTTTGGAAGGGATGTTTTTACTTTCAATAATTCAGAACTTTCCTTCAAGGCCGATATTCCATGGGGAAATTCCACGGCAACGCTGCGGTGGAACCATGTATTCAATCCGAAACTGTTTGCCAACACAACCCTGGTGTATAATGATTATCATTTCACCTTTGGCGCGGCGCAGAATAATTTCAATATCAAACTCGCTTCAGGTATCAGGGATGGTAATGCGAAGATTGATTTTGATTATTATCCTTCAGGGAATCACAAACTGAAGTTCGGGGGATTGCTTACCTACCATAAATTCATTCCGAATGTAACCTCCGGCAACCAGGATTCCGTTGTATTCCAGCCCGTTTCAGAAGGTGAAAAGTTCGCGCTGGAAAAAGCCCTGTACATCCAGGATGACTGGGATATCAGTGAAAAATGGAAGGTGAATTATGGATTAAGGTGGACGGGGTTTTCACAGATCGGTCCCTATACCATGTACACCCGTGATGCTGACCAGAACAAAACAGACAGCACCATTTATGATTCATGGTCCAAGGTGGTGAATTATCATGGACTGGAACCAAGGGTAACGGTGCGTTATGCCCTGGGAGAAAAAGGATCCATCAAAGCCTCTGCTTCACGCAACCTGCAATTCATTCACCTGGTGAGCAATGCCGGGACAACACTTCCGACAGATCTTTGGGTGCCGAGTACTTTCCGGGTGAAACCACAGCTCAGCTGGCAGTATGCAGCTGGTTATTTCAGGAATTTTAAGGACAACCAGTACGAGGCTTCATTAGAAGTTTATTATAAGAACATGCGCAACCAGATCGAGTACAGGGAAGGATATACTCCCGGCCTTACAGATCCGGAAGAAGAATTTGTGTTTGGAAAAGGATGGAGTTATGGTGCGGAGTTTTTTGTGAACAAAGTGCGTGGGCGCTTCACCGGCTGGATCGGTTATACCTTATCCTGGACCTGGCGCAGGTTTCCTGATCTGAATGAAGGATTAAAATACCCGGCAAAGTATGACCGCAGGCATGACCTTTCTGTGGTGGGTACATATGAGCTGAATAAGAACTGGAAATTTTCTTCCGTATTCGTCTATGGTACAGGAAACGCAACTTCATTACCGGAAAGATTTTATTTTATCAATGGTGTGCTCACGCAGGAGTACAGCAGCATCAATAAATACCGGTTAAAACCTTATCACCGCCTGGATCTTTCAGCTATTTATACACCCACACCGAAGCGTAAGAAAAAACTGGAGAGTTACTGGGTGTTCAGCTTGTACAATACCTACAGCCGCATGAATCCTTATTTTGTTTATTTCAACCAGAGTGGTAATGCTGCGAATGGAAGTTTGAAAATAGAAGCACGCCAGGTGTCATTGTTTCCTTTGCTTCCTTCTGTTACGTGGAATTTTAAATT
>CBDUBK010000486.1:0-2627 GCA_965365375.1 uncultured bacterium
CAAAGGTTTCCGCATGTTGAGAATGCTGTTTATTGCTACCCTGTGTTGTTTGCAGCTATTTGCTTACAGTCAGCCAAAAACGCTTGAAGCGGTTAAAACCACGCTTCCCATCCGTATTGACGGCAACCTGGATGATGCAGCCTGGCAACAGGCGCCAGTAGTCACCGGCCTGGTTCAAAACCTTCCCAATTTCGGATTGCCTGCCACTACCCGTACAGAGATCAGAATCCTATACGATAATGATGCTGTGTTTGTTTCAGCCTACCTGTATGATGATCCTTCCATGATCCGGACGCAGATCACGGCAAGGGATGGGGAAGAGCGCCAGGATGTAGATTATTTCTCAGTTTTTTTTGACACTTATAATGATCAGCAGAATGGTTTCCAGTTCCTGGTAACAACTGCCAATGTGCAAACCGATGCAAGACTGGGCGGCAGCGGAGGATTGTTTGGTGGGTTTGGTGACCGCACCTGGGATGCAGTCTGGCAAAGCCAGGTACAGATGAAAACTGATGGTTGGAGTGTTGAAATGCGCATCCCCTATATTTCCTTACGCTTCGCAAAAAAAGACCTGCAGACTTGGGGACTGCAATTTTTACGATTCACCCGCCGCAATAATGAAAGTTCTTACTGGAACCCGGTTAATCCCAACGTAAACGGATTTGCAAACCAGTTTGGAAAACTCAATAATCTTCGTGATATCACACCACCACTCAGGTTGAGTTTTTCACCATATTTATCAGGCGGTGTACGTGTGAATCCTGAAGGAAGCCCGGTACGTACGCAATGGCTTCGAAATGGAGGCATGGATGTGAAGTATGGACTGAATGAAAGTTTCACACTTGATGCAACACTGATCCCTGATTTTGGCCAGGTGATCTCAGATAATGTAATTAATAACCTCTCACCGTTTGAAGTGCAGTTCCAGGAGAACCGCCCATTTTTTACAGAGGGTACGGAACTTTTCAATAAATCAGGTTTGTTTTATTCAAGAAGGATCGGGGATATTCCCTCCGGTTATTATAATGTTCAGGGCATACTGAATAACAGGCCGGACCTTGAACTGGTGCAGAATCCATCTGTTACCCAATTGTATAATGGTATCAAGTTCTCAGGCCGGACAAAAAAGAAACTGGGGATAGGTATATTCAATGCTGTTACCGCTACAATGAATGCGCGGCTGCGAAACGTAAATACAAAAATGGATACCATTATCCAGACCGAACCGCTGAGCAATTTCAACATCATTGTACTCGACCAGGCATTAAAGGGACGCTCATCTGTCACCTTTACCAATACCAATGTGTTGCGCAAGGGTACAGACCGTGATGCGAATGTTGCTTCCCTGGACTGGGCATTTTATTCCAAAGACAATAATTATAACCTGCGAGGCACAGCCAGGTACAGTAAGATCTTTGGCTATACACCCTATTTTGGGAATGAGATCAATTTATATAAGGATACTGTCACAAGAAACGGATCACTGTTTGTAAAACCTTATGATGGATTCAACACAACACTCCAGGTGGGAAAGGTGAGTGGCAAGCTCCAGTTCTATGCAGGGAATAATATTACCTCTAACAGTTATGACCCCAATGACCTGGGTTATATCCAGTCGGCCAACAAAGTAAATTATACGGCAGGCATCAGCTATAACCAGCTGACCAGTACAGATAAATTCATCACCTACCGTTATGCGCTTGATATCAGTTCGCAATATCTCTACATGCCTTACCGGTTTTCCGAGCTGTATTTCGAAGCATCCGCATTCTGGTGGTTTAAAAATTTCTGGGATGCCAAGATTTCAGTGAATACCTTTCCAACAGAACAGAACGACTATTTTGATTTAAGAACACCAGGAAAGTTTTTGCAGAAGCCTGCTGAAGTAACATTTGGCCTGGAAGGAAGTTCTGACAGCCGGAAGAAACTTTTCTTCAATATGGACCTTTCTTATTCCGTGCGTGATGCTTCTGATAATTCCTACAACCTTATATCAGGAGGACTACGTTACCGGTTTAGCGACAGGTTTACTTTAAGCCTTAACTGGTTCAGGCAGTATGAAGAAAACCAGCGTGGTTTTGCTTTCCGCAGGGAAGTAAATGGCGACCCGATAGCCGGCTTCAGGGATTTTACAGAAACACAAACGGTACTTTCCGGAATTTATAATTTCACTCCGCGCATCAACCTTACATTAAGAGGCCGGCATTACTGGAACAAAGTAGTGTACAATAGTTTTTATAATGTGGATGATGAAGGGCAATTACTTCCCAGGGCTTTCATCACTAATACCAATGAAAATTACAATGCCTTTAACCTGGATGCGTTTCTCACCTGGGATTTCAGGCTGGGCAGCCGTATCATCCTTGGTTGGAAAAACTGGCTGGGTGATTCTTTTGGTGTGAATGGTGTGGTCTATAATGAATATACCCGAAACCTCGGGCAAAGTTTTGCAATTTCACATGGTAACGAGATCACATTAAAAGTGATCTATTTCCTGGATTATAACCAGTTCAGGAAAAAGAAAAATTAACCCCATAGGGACATGCGAACGGCAGGTCCGCAATCCACTTGAAAATTGAAGTGTTTTTAATGATCAATACAAGAAGGATGAAGACTCTTGTTACAAG
>CBDUBK010000487.1:0-2614 GCA_965365375.1 uncultured bacterium
GCAATGGCCGGCCTTGAACCGGGTAATGGAAACAGCTACCTGCAGGATGTTCCCATGGTTAACATAGAAACAGAAGCAGACAGTGTAATGTTTGTTGAGTCATCCCGGGATTATTACCAATTGAAAGGTTTTAAGGATTATGTGATCTGGACAGAAAAAACGGATCCGGTGATCAATCTCAAAAATGAGGAACTCGTATTCGCCGGATATGGAGTGAATGCGCCTGAAAGAAACTGGAATGATTATGCAGGTCTTGATGTGAAAGGAAAGATCGTGCTGGTAATGGTGAATGACCCGGGTTATGGTATTGATGCTTCATTGTTCAAGGGAGATACAATGACTTATTATGGTAGGTGGACCTATAAATTTGAAGAGGCCGCGAGGCAGGGAGCCAAAGGCTGCCTGGTAATTCATGATACAAAGGCAGCCAGCTATCCCTTTACCGTGGTGCAGAATAACTGGAACGGTTCCAGATTGCATCTTGATGACCGTGGAAAGGATATTCCGTACTGTGATGTGGTAGGATGGGTTTCTTCTGAAACTGCTATCAAACTTCTTGAATCAGCCGGCCTGGATTCCTCAGCTTATACGCAGGCCGCAAAACCGGGGTTCAAGCCCATTCCCATGAATACAAGGATCAGTACATCCATGAAAGTCAAAGCCAATTATAATAAAAGTTATAATGTAATTGGAAAGATCACAGGTTCAAAATACCCTGATGAATATATTGTTTACACCGCCCATTGGGATCATCTTGGTATTGGCAAACCCGATGAAACGGGTGACAGCATTTACAACGGGGCACTGGATAATGCCAGTGCAACGGCAGGGCTGGTGGAACTGGCAAGGGCTTTCAAAAATTCAGGAACTAAACCTGAACGAACCATTGTTTTCCTTGCGGTAACAGCCGAAGAACAGGGTTTATGGGGCTCGGCATGGTATGCGCAGAATCCAGTTTATCCTGTCAATAAGACCATTGCCAATATCAATATGGACGGATTGAATAATCTAGGCAAAACAAAGGATATCATCATTGTGGGCCAGGGGCAGTCTGAACTTGAAGACTACCTGCAGGAAATGGCAAAAAAAATGGACCGGGTCACCAGTTTTGAAACACATCCTGAAGCAGGTTATTATTACCGTTCCGACCACTTCAATTTCGCAAAAGTGGGAGTTCCGGCTTTGTACACTGGACGGGGTGCGGATGTAATCGGGAAAGACAGGGAATATGGGATGAAGGCTGATGAAGAATACAGGGCTAAACATTACCACAGGCCTTCAGATGAATACAATGAAAATTATAATGTGGATGGTGCAGTTGAAGATTTGAAATTACTCTATATGGTTGGGAGAAAACTTGCTGCGCAGGAGAAGTGGCCTCAATGGAAAAAAGGATCGGAATTTAAAAGGAAATAAGTTTCTTATTCCATTTTAATAGATTTTTTATTAATAGATCTTCCTGAATTAAAACGACCACTTTCACAGCCCGAAGCTATCCGCCCGCAGCTTTCCAGTGAGGCAGCAGATAATTTTGCTGCAAGCAGGAATTAATCAAGTTTGAATAAAAGCCTCAATCCCAATGGCACATTGGGATATGTACCCTCGTCTTCACCAAGGCTCAGCATATTCATCGGTTCATAACAACTATTTGGTTCTCCAACCACTCCTACTTTCCTGTGACGGATACCAAGGCCAAAATAAATATCGAACATCAGCCTGCTGCGGGTGGGCAGCAGTACACCTCCAATGAGGTTGAAACCATATGCCTGGCGCCTGTAAGTGAAGTCCTGGCGCTCTTCATAAGTGGGCACATCATCAACACAGTTTTTTCCAAGCCAGTCATTCATTTTATGGTTGACCATTTTATAGAAAAGCTGTGGCTGCAGGTAAAAATTTTTCCTGGTGTTCACAAAATACTTGACAGATGGCCTTACTATAAATCCTGTGGCACTCCTGCTGTTATCCGTACCGTTATCAAAATGGCCTGAGCCCATGATATAGCCCGCTTCAAGTGATATTACCGCTGAGGGTTTTACCCGGAATTCATAACCGCCTGCAAGGGTAAAATCAGGACCGATCAGCATCAGTGGATTTACAAAAACTGCTTTCTGGTATTCTACAGGAGCTTTACCATTCTGTGCCGTTACACCAAGTGAAACAAGAGCCAGAACTGCCAATAAAAATGATTTCATCAGGAAATTTTCTTTATAAGTACAGGATGATGTTTGTCAGTAATATCGTATAAAACCATTCCATCGGTTACCCAGCATACCAGGATGTCACCATAGGGAATCACATCCATAAATTTGGAATCGAAGCTGGTTGATATCACCCCAACCCGAACAGGTGAAAAAGGATTGGTGATATCAAAGATCACAAGACCATCCATTCCATCACATACATAAAGGGTGTTGTCTGAATAACCAAGACCATATGGTTCCTGCATGAAAGCAGTACCTCTTTGCACAGGGTGCAGCACATTCCTGATATCATAAGTAGCAAGAACACTTTGGGTGCCCCCACAGGCGCTGTTGGTCCGCAGGGTAGCAAAGGCAACTGTATCCTTAGCCACAACAGGATCACAACGCCTCATAATATCCGGTGAAATAGCTTC
>CBDUBK010000488.1:0-2596 GCA_965365375.1 uncultured bacterium
TCAAACAACACGTAGAATTACGAGTCTGGAAGATTTTTTCTGATGTTGGAACATGGGATTTTGAGGGAAACCGGGGGTACACAAGTGGGTGGTAAAGGCAACCGCAAAGTCCGCAAAGTATCAAACTTTGATTAGATTTTATAAGGGTTAAGCGCAAAGAAGACGCAAAGAAGGATCGGCTATAATTATTTATATAAGGAGCTATTTTGCCAATAAAAGATTCTTTGAGATTACTTGCGTTTTCTACGCTATCACCGCTGTTAAAAAATACAGAAACCGCAAAGAACGCAAAGATCAGACCTCCAACAAATTTTTTTGAGGTTAAGCGCAAAGAAAACGCAAAGGAGGACGACTATTATAATTTATAATAAGAAGCAACTAGGCCAATACCGGGTTCTTCGATATTACTTTGCGTTTTCTTTGCGCTTAACCAGCCAAAGCTTTAGTGAAGGTTGACTCTTTGCGTGCTTTGCGGTTAAAAATCAACTGCAAAGGAAGATCAATGTGTCAGGAATAAATTTAATTCCAGTGTTTCATTTAGCTAACACCTTCAGTCTGCATTTCTTTATTGATTTTCAGAATCAATCCCTGTAAAACTTTTCCGGGACCTGCTTCAGTGAAACGGGTAGCGCCGTCAGCGATCATGGCCTGCACGCACTGGGTCCATTTTACTGCACCTGTTAACTGATCTATGAGGTTTTGTTTGATCTCTTCCTTATTGATAATACCACGTGCGGCCACGTTCTGGTAAACAGGACAGGAGGGGAGATGGAAATTGGTTTTTTCAATCGCTTCTTTCAATTCCTTTCTCGCGGGTTCCATTAATGGTGAATGAAAGGCGCCACCTACAGGAAGCAATAATGCTCTCTTGGCACCTGCTTCTTTCATTTTTTCACAGGCTGCTTCCACTGCTTTGATACTGCCGGAGATCACCAGCTGTCCCGAGCAATTATAATTGGCAGGCACCACAACTTCACCTGTTGCTGCTACAACTTCCTTACATACTTCTTCTACTTTTTCATCAGCAAGTCCGAGTACCGCTGCCATAGTTGAAGGAGTGGCCTCGCAGGCTTTCTGCATGGCGGCTGCACGGATGGAAACCAGTTGCAGGGCATCTTCAAAACTCAATGTGCCATTGGCAACGAGGGCTGAAAACTCTCCGAGTGAATGACCGGCAACCATATCAGGCCTGGCACTTCCAATACTTTTATAAGCGATGATGGAATGAATAAAAATGGCAGGCTGTGTGATATTGGTTTGTTTGAGGTCTTCTTCACTGCCGTTGAACATCACGTCTGAGATTCTGAATCCAAGTATGTCATTGGCCTGTTCAAATATTTTTTTCGCGAAAGAACTGTTCTCGTAAAATGATTTACCCATTCCCGGGAACTGGGCACCCTGCCCGGGAAATACATATGCATGTTTCATGAAGCAATTTTACTAATTAATCAAGATCGGCAGCAATTAGTTTCAGGAATTCATTCCTGGTTACATGATTGTTGAGGAATTCCCCGTCAAATGCCGAAGTGGTGGTTACTGAATTTTGTTTCTGTACGCCCCGCATCATCATGCAAAGGTGTTTGGCTTCTATTACTACCGCAACACCCAATGGCTGCAGGCTTTCCCCGATCGCTTTCAGGATCTGCGTGGTGAGCCTTTCCTGCACCTGCAGTCTTCTTGCATACACATCCACCACGCGGGCCAGTTTGCTGAGTCCCGTAATGTATCCATTGGGTATGTAAGCAATATGTGCCTTGCCGAAAAAAGGCAGGAGGTGGTGTTCACACATGGAAAACAGTTCAATGTCTTTTACGATCACCATTTCACTTACCTGTTCTTTAAAACGTGCAGAATTGAGAATGGCAACCGCATCCTGGTCATAACCATGCGTCATGTACTGCATGGCCTTTGCCATTCTTTCCGGTGTTTTTATGAGGCCTTCCCTGTTCACATCTTCACCAAGCAGACTGATGACCTCCTTATAGTTTTTGATGAGGGCTTCTGTTGGTTCTTTGTCAAATCCTTCCTGTTTATGATAAGCCATGGTATTTATTTGAATGATTCGGAATTATTCAGCGGGATATTCCACATAATTGCGCGGGGTTTCAAAAAGGCGGATGTACAGCTCCTTTGATGTTTCAATATGCGGGCGCAATAAATTATAGATCACCACCGCGATATTTTCTGCTGTCGGGTTCATTCCCCTGAACTCTGCTACATCCACGTTGAGATTTTTATGGTCCAGCTTCTCCAGTACTTTCTCATTCACGAGATCAGAAAGTTTTTTCAGGTCCATCACAAAACCAGTGGAAGGGTCAATCTCACCCACTACTTTTATTTCAAGTTCATAATTATGTCCGTGAAAATTGGGAAAGCTGCACTTGCCAAAAACTTCCAGGTTTTTTTCATCGGTCCAGTCGCGGTGAAATAAACGGTGGGCTGCATTAAAATGTTCCCTGCGTATGACGGCCAGTTTTTTTGTCATGAGTTGAGCAATGTACAAAACTAAGGCTGAACCGGGATTTATTAAGTCAAAAGTCAAAACTCAAAAGTCAAAAGTCAGAAGCCAAGGGCCAGAAGCCATCGGCCAATAGCC
>CBDUBK010000489.1:0-2591 GCA_965365375.1 uncultured bacterium
GCCAATAGCTTAGCCCTTTTTCCCTACTTTTGCCGACAAATAAACGATTGCAATGGATGTAAAAAATAATATCCTGGAAACCATCGGTAATACACCACTGGTACGCCTCAACAAGATCACAAAAGACCTTCCCTGTGATGTATACGCCAAGGTGGAATACTTCAACCCGGGTAATTCCATCAAGGACCGCATGGCCCTGAAAATGGTAGAAGTGGCGGAAGCAGAAGGAAAATTGAAACCTGGTGGTACCATCATTGAATGTACTTCCGGTAATACGGGAATGGGCCTGGCGATGGCCGCTGTGGTAAAAGGTTATAAATGCATTTTTACAACTACTGATAAACAATCCCAGTCAAAGGCTGACATATTAAGAGCACTTGGAGCTGAAGTGATCATCTGTCCTACCAATGTTGAACCGGATGATCCACGCAGTTATTATTCTGTTGCAGCAAGACTGGAAAAAGAGATTCCAAATGCATTCCTGATGAACCAGTACGATAACCTGGCCAACCGTCTTGCGCATTATGAAACAACAGGACCTGAGATCTGGGAACAGACCGATGGTAAGGTAACCCACCTCGTAGTTACTGCCGGTACAGGTGGAACCGTTACCGGTACTGCACAATACCTCAAAGAAAAAAATCCCGGTATCCAGGTTTGGGCCATTGATGTTTATGGATCCCTGCTTACCAAGTATTTCCGCACCGGTGAAATAGATATGAACGAGGTGCACCCATATATCTCCGAAGGCTTTGGTGAAGACTTTGTTCCGAAGAACTATGATATGAGTGTGATCGATCATTTTGAACAGGTAACTGATAAAGACGGTGCGGTAATGACAAGGAAACTCGCACGTGAAGAAGCGCTGTTTTGTGGTTATAGTGCCGGCAGTTGTATCACCGGCCTCCTGCAACTCAAAAACAAACTGAAAAAGGGTGACCTGGTGGTTGCCATACTTCACGATCATGGCAGCCGGTATGTTGCGAAAGTGTATAATGACCAGTGGATGGCGGAGCGCGGATTCTTTGATGTAAAAACTTTCAAGGATGTAGTGAATGCAAGGGGCAAACAAAGGCTCATTACCGTCGAATCAACGCAATCAGTTGCAGAAGCAGTAGAACTGATGGGCAAATATGATATTGAACACATCCCCGTTGTGGATGGTTCTGGCGACATGATCGGCTCTATCAGCGAGAATGGCCTGTTCCAGAAAGTGTTCAGCAATCCTGAGATCAAAACAGAAAAGATTCTGAACCTGATGGAAAAACCTTTTCCTTTTGTAGCACTGGATTCGCCCGTTGAAAAGATCGGATCTCTGATTAACAAGGAAAACGGCGCCGTGATGGCAAAAGACGATAGTGGGCATTTGCATATTGTAACCAAATATGATGTGCTCCAGGCCCTGGCCTGATAAGATTGTGCAATCTATTACACGAAAAAAAACCGTTCCCCGGGACGGTTTTTTTTATGAAACTAATTCCTCATATCTCCAGGCTAAGGAAAATCACCTATGCGGTAACCCGCACCTTCCCCACCCCTTCATCTTAGTGGTGATTCGTAATGTTACGATCAATCAATATCCCTTACATTATCCTAATTCATTTGCTTCCACGAAGTAATCACCCCGACAATAGAAAACTTACGAAGCACATCATCATTTGCGTTTTTCTGCGTTCGTATTTTCTGCTCTGAAATCCACGGAGATTTACGAACTGTTTCTACGATGGTTTACGATAAATGCAGTATTTACCATAAGATCAAAACAGGGCAAAACTGCAATTGTACAGACTGTTACTGCCGAGTAGCTTTGTATTAGAAGTTGATTGATATAAACGTCCATATCCTAAGAACACCGAAGCGAATGCTCCAGCGACTAAGTCGCCTTCGCTGAAGCTTCGGCGACTAAAACCAGAAATCCAGTTCCAAAATCCAAAACCGTCCAGTAAGAAACTATCCAATCCTATGTCGCTTTAATGCGATCGAGTCACCTTCGCCAAGGCTATGGTGACCGCAGAAACCAAGGTTAGAATCCAGTATCAATCAACTTCTCCTTTTTAGGAAAAAGATTCTCTGAAAAACCAATACTATCTGAATCCTAAAGTCACCTTCGCTTAAGCTACGGTGACTGAAAGTCACCTTTGCTGAAGCTATGGTGACTGAAAGTCACCTTTGCTGAAGCTATGGTGACTGAAAGAAAAAACCAACGATCCAAGTCCTATAGTCGCCTGCGCCAAGGCTACGGCGACCGAGGTTGCCTTCGCTAAAGCTTCGGCGACCAAAGAAAAGCCCGTTTTTTGAATCCAATCCTTTGTGAACCGTCCAGTCCTCTGAAAACTAAACCGTTCAAAAAAGAAGACTGTTAACCTATCACCTTCTTCCAATCCGATGAAAACATGGAAGAATCCTCTGTCCTCCTGCTTGCCGTAAAAAGTCAAGCAGGGGGCGGTGATAGTTAAGTTCCAATTTTAAAAAAGTTTTAGAAATGCTTTTGGCTATTGGCTTTTGGCCCCCCTCCGTGTTATCTCCTTCTGCGCCAACCGTCCGCGTACGCTGAAGCTATAGCGGAGGCGCAAGCTTTAGCGAAGGCTGGT
>CBDUBK010000490.1:0-2572 GCA_965365375.1 uncultured bacterium
TATGGGCTATATGCCCGCCCGCATTACTTTCAGGGATCATGGCCAGGTCGAGCACCAGGTAGATCACGGTGATGACCCAGATGGGTATGCCACCGTTCAGCATCTGGAAAAGCCGGTAATTAGGGGCAAGTGTGGTAGTGGCAATAGCAATGGCCATAATTCCGGCTGAAGCCCCGAAGGCTCTTGCCAGTGGCAGTTGTTCTTTCAGCGGCGGAATAAAATTAAAGGCCAGCATATAGGCAAGGGCGCCCGCGAAAGCACCGTAAAGAAATACAGGAAAAATGGTTCGGTTGCCGGAGAGATCCTGCAATATGTAACCAAAGGCCCATAACCAGATCAGGTTACCCACGATATGCCAGATGCTCTGGGTATCGTGAACAAACATGTGTGAAAGCAGGGTCCATGGACGGGTGAGAAAGATATTCCAGTCGGCAGGCAGGGTTACCCATTCAAAAAAACCTTTATAAAATACCGCGAGACCCTGGTCAGCCTCGCTGAAATAATAAACCACTTTGATGAAGGCCAGGATCACAAATACGATCAGGTTGATGGCGATCAGCATGGTGAGTGCATTCCCATCATGGCCAATGGTTAGTTTATGCCTGTTTTGTTGCTGAAAATAACTCATGGTGTTAATTCAAAAGCTGCAATTTATCTGCCACGTTAATAGAATCTCTTGCGGTTTGTTTTATTCCAGATAAGGACGATAATAAAACCTGTAACTGCCCCACCCAGGTGAGCAAAATGTGCTATCCTGTCCCCACTGAAATTAGCGACTCCGCCAAAAAGATCAATCGCCACCAGTCCTAAAATTGCCCATTTGGCTTTTACAGGTATGGCTGCCATCACATAAATTTCGGTATTTGGGAAAAGATAGGCAAAGGCCGCGAAAATACCCATTACTGCCCCGGATGCACCAAGGGCTGGAGCCGCTGCTCCCAGCATTGTTCTGATGTCAGGGTTTGCGGGATTTGCAAGAACCGTATCAAGGAGCTGCTCACACCTGAAATATTGTACTGCCAGGTGACAGAGGGCCGCACCAATGCCACAGGCGATATAAAAAAACAGGAATCGCTGCGGACCCCAGACGTTTTCAAGAATTTTCCCAAACATCCATAAGCCGAACATATTAAAAACTATATGAAAGAATGATGCTGGTGAATGGGCGAACATGTGCGTAGCAATCTGGTAGGGATAAAATTTCTGATCCGGTTGGTAATAGCCACTTGCAACCAGCATATTGTGCAGTTGTTCCGGCATTATTGGGTACAGTGAAATCTTTGATGTGAGCTGGAACTGTGATTCAAACACAAGCTGAGCTATATAAACCAGCACATTAATTATGATCAGATTTTTTACCAGCGGCGGAAAACTATTGGGCCTGTAATACCTGAAATCACTCATCTTTTAATCATTTACGTTTTAGCTGTACAACATTTTCTATATGGTGCGTATGCGGGAACATATCCACCGGCTGCACCTTCGTCACTTCATATTTTTCATCCAGGATGGCAAGGTCCCTCGCCTGCGTTGCAGGATTGCAGCTTACATAAACCACCAGCGGTGCATTGATGTCCAGGATCTTCCTGGTGAGTTTTTCATGCATGCCCGCCCTTGGCGGATCGGTGATGATCACATCGGGCTGGCCGTGCTGCGCAAAGAAGGCATCATCACAAATATCTATCACATCTCCCGCGGTAAAATGGCTGTGGCTGATCTGGTTCATCGCGGCATTTTCCTTAGCATCCGCAATTGCCTCGGCGATCAGCTCCACACCCACGATCTTTTTCGCCCTGGCACTGCAAAAGATCCCGATACTTCCCGTTCCGCAATACAGGTCATAAAGCGTTTGTGATCCATCCAGCTCAGCGAAATCACGGGTGATGCTGTATAATTTTTCTCCCTGCCTTGTATTGGTCTGGAAAAAAGATTTGGGCCCGATCTTAAAACTGAAGTCTTCCAGCTTTTCCACTACATAACCCTTGCCCGTATAAGTAACCGGTTCGAGATCAAAAATGGAATCGTTCTTTTTAAGATTGATGGTATAGACAATAGTGGTCAGAGATGGAAATTGTTTCTGCAGAAATTCAAGCACCAGATTTCTTTTTGTTTCATCATCTTCTCCAAACACCACGTTGGCCATCACTTCACCTGTTGTACAGATCCTCATTTGTAAATTGCGCAGCAGACCTGCGTGAGCCCTGAAATCGTAAAAGCTCAGGTCCTGTTCCCATGCAAAGGCCCGCAGCTGGTTTCTTACTTCGTTGGTAGGTTCCGGTTGCAGCCAGCATTTTTCAATGTTCACGATCTTATCAAAAAAACCCTTGGCGTGAAAACCCAGCACATTGCGCTGGTTGCGCTCCCTGTCGGTTTTATCAAAACTGCCATGTGGCAGGTATTCCATCGTGCTGAAAGTATATTCCAGTTTATTCCTGTAAAAACGGTCTTCATCCGCTCCGGCAATCGGCATGATCTCCGGCAGTTTTACCTTACCGATCCTGGTGAGATTATCAATCACCTGCTGGTGCTTGTACTGCAATTGTTTTTCATAAGGAAGCATCTGCCACTGGCA
>CBDUBK010000491.1:0-2567 GCA_965365375.1 uncultured bacterium
GATCTCTTATGTGCTCATCTGGCGCAATCATGGATTGCAGTCAAATGGCAACTTGCATTATTACGTACCGAAAAAGCAGGATGTATCATCAGAGGATTTCAGGAAATTTTATAAGCTCGAAAGGACACTGTTTGAGAAAGAGGTGAGCAAGGAAAGATTGTACCAATAACCAAGAACGGAAACAATAAGATTGAACAAGGATGAAATTACATGCCATTGATATCGCCATCATCGTTATTTACCTGGTCTCCATGATCATGATCGGCTGGTACCTGCGCAAAAGTGCAAGGGCGAACAAGGAAAGTTATTTATTGGCCGGTAAATCCCTTCCCTGGTATTACCTGGGACTTTCCAATGCATCGGGCATGTTTGATATTTCCGGGACCATGTGGATGGTGACCCTGGCATTTGTATATGGATTGAAAAGTATCTGGCTGCCCTGGCTATGGCCTGTATTCAACCAGGTTTTCCTGATGATGTACCTGGCCGTGTGGTTGCGCCGCTCCAATGTAACTACCGGAGCAGAATGGATGGTCACCCGTTTTGGAAAAGGGAAGGATTCTTCACTGGCCCAGTGGATCATCGTGATTTTTGCAATATTAAGTTGTCTTGGATTCCTTGCATATGGCTTTGTAGGCCTTGGAAAATTTGTTGCCATATTCATTCCATGGGAATCAGTGCAGCCTTACCTGCCATTCACCGTTGCACCTGAGTATATATCACATGTTTATGGTACGGCGTTCACACTCATCGCGGTGATCTATGCCATCCTTGGAGGAATGAAAAGTATTGTATGGGCTGACGTGGTGCAATACGCCATCATGACGGTTGCCGCTATTGCTATTGCCATCATCGCCATGTATCATTTGCAGGAACAGGCCCTGGTAGTTCCCGAAGGCTGGCGTAATCCATTTTTCGGATGGAGCATGGACCTTGACTGGACCAGCATCAATGCGAGGGTGAATGAAAAGATCGCGAGTGACCAGTACGAACCTTTCATGATCTTTTTCAGTTTGATGGTAGCGAAAGGCATACTGGCCAGTCTTGCGGGACCCGCGCCCAATTATGATATGCAGAAAATCCTTTCAGCACGTTCTCCAAAAGATGCTGCAAAAATGAGCGGATTGGTTTCTGTTATTTTACTGCCTACACGATATTTAATGATCACCGGTTTTGCGGTGCTGGGTATTATATTTTTTGATAAGCTCCAGTTGAGTACGGCCGGTGTGATCGATTTTGAAAAAATTCTTCCTGCAGCAATTTACAGTTTCGCGCCTGTGGGACTGATGGGCATTTTACTTGCTGGTCTTGCAGCTGCCTTCATCGGTACGTTCGCCGGTACGCTCAATGCGGCACAGGCTTACATCCTCAATGATATTTATATCAAGTATGTAAATAAACAGGCCTCGGACCGCAAGGTGACCAATGTTGGTTATATCGTTGGGATCGTAGTGGTGGTCCTGAGCATTGCCATGGGATTCCTGGCAGGGGATGTGAACAGTATTCTCCAATGGATCGTGGGTGCACTCTACGGAGGTTTCATCGCGGCCAATGTGCTCAAATGGCATTGGTGGCGTTTTAATGCATACGGGTTTTTCTGGGGAATGATCGCAGGTATCGCTGCAGCCCTCCTCTTCCCTTATATTTTTGTGGGTATCGTTCCACTTTATACCTGGCCTCTTCTATTCGTGATCTCTTTCGCAGCCAGCATCCTTGGAACTTACGCCAGCAAGCCAACAGAGATGGCAGTGCTGAAATCCTTTTACAGGAATGTACGACCCTGGGGATTCTGGAATCCGGTATTGAAAGCAGTACAGGCAGAAGATTCTTCATTTCAACCCAATAAAAATTTCAAACTCGATATGTTCAACGTGGTGATCGGGATTATAGGCCAGTGTTGCCTTACACTGCTTCCTATGTACCTGGTGTTATGGATGAAATTGCCACTGCTCATTACCGTTATTTTACTCGCCATCATTGCCCTGGTACTCAAAAAAACCTGGTGGGACCGGCTGGAAGATGATGAGCCTATTGATGAATTGCCCGAGGGCAAAAAAATAAAAGAAAATGAATACAGCATTTGAAAAGAACCTGAAGCAACTGGAACAGGAATACAGGAAGCTGGTTGACAGGAAAAATGTGAAGCAGGAATTTTATAATGGGATCGTGGAACGATATGTTGATCCCGTGCTGACAGCAGCCCATGCACCGGTATTCTGGAGATATGACCTGGATAAAAAAACCAATCCATATCTCATCGAGCGATTTGGTATCAATGCCGTGTTCAACGCAGGTGCCATTAAACACAATGGCAAATATTACCTGGTCGCCCGGGTGGAAGGCCTGGACCGCAAATCTTTTTTCGCGATTGCGGAAAGTAAGAACGGCATTGATGGTTTTGAATTCTGGGATTACCCCCTGGAACTGCCGCAAACAGATGAACCGGATACTAACGTTTATGATATGAGGCTGGTGGCACATGAGGATGGATGGATCTACGGACTGTTCTGCACGGAACGCCGCGATCCTGCTGCCGAACGTGTGGGTGGTCTACGACCGGGCGACGA
>CBDUBK010000492.1:0-2567 GCA_965365375.1 uncultured bacterium
GTGCCGGTTCACGGCTTCAATGATGGTCTTGAGTTTTTTGAGTTCCGCGTAAAAAGTGGAAGTATTCTCAGCCAGGTTATCCGCAATGCGCATGCTGCTCATCAGGCGCACGGGTGAAAGGGCCAGGCTGGATGCGCATACCGGTGCACCCAGTTGGGCCAGTACAGTATTTACCCCAAGTGCCCGCAGGAAGGTGCTTTTGCCTGCCATGTTGGAACCTGTTACCAGCGCGATCTTAGCAGTTCCCTGCAGGTCAAAATCACTGGTCACCCTGGTAGTTTCCGGGATGAGCGGGTGGCCCAGCTTATTTCCCCGGAATGTAAAATGTTCAACGGATAATTGGGGGAAAGCCCATTGGGGATGGTTGAAATGAAGGGTGGAAAGGCTGTTGAGCACTTCCATTTCAGCGATCATGCGAAACCAATTTGAAACCAGCAGCCTGTTTTTGGAGCGCCACCGGTTGAGCGCTATCATCTGCCTCACATCCCAAAGCAGGAAAGCATTGAAGAATAAAAGTCCCGCGATATTTAGGCGCAGGTCAAAACGGTCAAGGATGGATTTTAATTCTTTGATCTCTACCGAAGCAGTAGATTCTTTTTCGTTCCCGGAATAAGCCGAAGCAAGCAGGTTTTTCAAACGGGTGGATTCAAATTTTTTTTCTTCAATCCACTGGACCAGCTTTTGAAGTGTTCCGATTTCTTTTACAATACCCGATAAGAGCACATAAGGTTTGATGGTATTCCTGCTCAGGATTATAGAGGTGACCAGGAAAATGCCATATAAAAACGAAAAGATACTACCGGGAATGTAACCGAGAATCGCTGCAATTGCCGTTGATATTGTGATGATGCTATAAATCCAGACAATGATCTTCCAGCTTCCGCTTTTGAAGTGTTTTTCCTCTTCTTCCAGCCATGCCGCCGTTCTGTTTTCGGTCGCTGAAGTAATGGTGTTCTGCATGGCAAGAGCCTGTAATTGTTGTCTCCATTCAACCATCGGTGAAATTTCCCTGATGGCTTCATGTCTTTCCAGGATGGCAGCTGCAGGAATGCCTTCGAGCAGGTTTTCTGCCAGGAGGTTTTTACCCTGTTCCGTAAAACTCCTGTTGCACCACTGGAAAAGGGAGGATTTGCCAAAGAGATCGAGGTCATTGGCATAATCATGAAGTGAAGGGTTGTAGCTGGATCCGTCCTCTCTTTCGTGAAAATGGTGAGACATCACCTGCATTTCTTCTTCATTCAGGCGGATCAGCGTACGGGTATTGTTGATCTTCTGGTTATTGTTTACGTCAAGAGAAACAAGGTATAAAAGCAGTGCTATTCCAAGAACCAGCGGAATAATTCCCCATAAACCTGCCTGCACAAATACCTGGTAACAGATAAATATGGTGAAGATGAAAACAAAGAAACGGGTCCAGCCCAGGAGCTTTCTTTTTTTCAGGTGCAGACCAAGGTCTGACTGGTGTTTTTGTATGAGTTGTTTGTATGTATCTGTCGGATCGTAGGCCTTCATAAAATGGGTTAAGGTAAACAATTCGTAACAGCCTGGTTTCAGGCATTTCTTTCAAGAATTCTTGAAAATCTTCTGACATCTGCTTCAGGAGTAATGGGAAATCCATGCACCAGGTGTTGTACCAGTTGATTGGCAAAGAATGGCGCGAGGGATGTTCCCTTGGTACCAAGGCCATTGAATATACCCACCTGTTCATGCACAGGATGCAGGCCAATAAAAGGTCTTCTTTCAAGTGTGGCCGGGCGAATGGATGCCTTATGTTCCAATACCCGGTAAGGTTTTTTGAGCCATCCGTCAAGCAGGGTACTCGTCTGTTTATAAAAATTATCGGAAGGCTGGTCATCTGTGAAAGCCCACTGGTAATTGGAGCCCACCCAGTACCGGTTGTCCTGCAATGGTGCCAGCATCAAACCTTTTTTATAAACATGCCGGTTGAGCAGGTCATCACATTCAATGACCAGGGCCTCGCCTTTGTTAGGGGCAAAGGGAAGTTTTTCAAACCAGGGATTCTGTACTCCATAGGAACCATCACAAAAAATGATCTTGCCTGCTGTAAGATCTTTGTATTTGACATTACCATTTGAAATATCCAGGTCATTGAGCATGAATTTCTCTTCTGATAAAAATTTCCACTCCTGCAACTGGCTTCTCCATGCGGGCAGCAAATCCTGGAGACTGATTGTATACGCGGGACGGATCTCTCCACAACCAAATTCATAATTGAAATACTGGTTGAAATGGTTCTGGTCAGGGAAGGAGTGGAGGTAGGTATCATTTTCCGTGATCCTTTCCACAAATGCATTACGCATCTGTGCGGATGGAAAAAAATCAATAATACTCCGCTCATGAACAAATACACGGTCGAAATATTTTTGCAGGCTATGGTAAGCTTCAACTGCAAAATCCATCACTTCGTCAATCATCCAGGTATAGGCATACCTTCTCCCGGTTACCGGATTGATGATGCCTGCCGCTACACGTGAAGCAGAAAATTCCTGCAGTTCATCAATCACATGGAAAGTTTTCCCTTCCTTGTGCAGGTACCAGGAAAGCAT
>CBDUBK010000493.1:0-2560 GCA_965365375.1 uncultured bacterium
AATGGCATTGCCATCGGCATCGCAGATCTCGTAGCCATGGCGGGGAATGCCTTTCTCCACCATTTCAAATCCAACCAGTTTGCGGCTTACACCTTTTTCTTTCAGATCCTGTATGATATCCTTTGCAGTAAAATCCTTGGTAAACTTGGTGATCCATCCCAGTCCTGCTTCAAGCGGGTTGGTTGTATCATCAATATCATTTCCATATAAACAATAACCCATTTCCAGGCGAAGGGTATCTCTCGCAGCCAGTCCTATCGGTTTCAAACCCTGCGGACCGCCCGTATTAAAAATGGCATTCCAGATCTTTTCAGCATTACCATCCTTGTTTTCAAAATAGATCTCAACACCGCCCGCGCCTGTATAACCGGTTGCGCTCACAAGCACATTCTCCACGCCGTCAAATTTTCCTTTGACGAAAGTGTAATACTTCAGGTTCATGATATCCATTTCTGTTAGCGGCTGCAAAATCTTCGTTGCATTGGGCCCCTGTACTGCAAGCAGGCAGGTATCATCAGAGATATTATGGATCTCTACATTTTTATCATTGTGTTGCTGGATCCAGTTCCAGTCCTTTTCGATATTGGATGCATTGACCACGATCATGTAGACCTTATTTTCCTCAATGCAATAGATTAACAGGTCATCAATGATTCCGCCTTCCTTATTGGGCATGCAACTGTATTGTGCCTTGCCTGCAGTGAGTTTTGATGCATCATTGGTTGTAATACGCTGGATGAGGTCCAGCGCGTTTTCACCTTTCAGGATAAATTCACCCATATGGCTCACATCAAAAACCCCGGCGTTTTTACGAACGGCCTGGTGTTCATCATTGATACCGGTATAACTGATCGGCATATTGTATCCTGCAAATTCAGCCATCTTCGCGCCAAGTGCTATGTGCTTATCCGTGAAAGGAGTGTTCTTCATTACAATTTTTTAGAACGGCAAAAATAACGGAAATAACGCACCGGCAACTGGGAAGCTGCAAGCCGCAAGTTTCAAGCTGCAAGAGTTAAAGGCTCATAATAGATGCAAAATACATGGGGGAGAAATTCATCTTCTTCTCTTTTCTTTTTGATGTTTCAGAGCAAATCCGGATCCCTGAAAAACCACTCTTTCTCTTCCTGTTTCTCTTTCTGTTTCTGTTTCTGTATTCACTGAGAGCGAGGGTCCGCACTCCGCTCTCTTCCTGTTCCTCTTTCTCCTACTAAAGGGGGGCTCCATAAAGAGCCCCCGGTTGTCCGCCTGCGGCGGACCAACTTCAACCAAATTGAATTATATAATAGTAGGAATGAATGAGAGCTGGGGCAGGTTGTTTCCTTTCATTTTCTTTTCAATGAAACCGGTTCCGGGTGTGATACTGTCTCTCCTGTTAAGATTCTCCAGCCTTTCCCTTTCTCTTCTTATTTCTTCCTGTTGTCTTTCCAGTTCCCTTTCCTTGTTCTCCAGTTCACGACGCTTGTCTTCCTCGTTCTTGATCTCGTGAACACCCTTTTCATCAGTATAGGTTTTGGAAGTTTCCACCAGTTTGCCTTCTGTAGTCATGGTATAATCTATGCCTGGAGACCACCTTATATAATCATCATCATTCCAGTCATTCTCATAGCGGTTTCTGCGTTCCCATGAATTATTCCTGTCGCGGAAACTGCGGATCACCCATGGATTATAAGCATCCCTTACTGATTCATTGAAGCGGATCTGTTTGCCTACAGGGATCTGGATTTCTATAATTACACCCTGTCCGCGGAATTTGCTGTATTTGTCAATACCCAGTCCACTGCTTATATGAATCACGCTGTCAATAGATGTAGTACGGAAGATGATCTTATCAGCACGCTTCTGGGCATCATCGATACTTTTTCCGAAACTGTATTTATATACAGTCACTTTATATAATGAATCCTCGCTTTTGCCCATCCTGAGTTTTACGTTATTGTATTTTAAAGAATCAGGTGTGATGTCCCAGCCGGTATTATCTTCACGGATCCACCAAACTCCCCTTGAATACCTGATTTCCGGCTCATTAACATTCAATATGATTTTGCCATTGACAGGCTGTGTGAGCGCAATTGGGGTGGCCACGCGTTCGTAAGATCTCACATCATTGAATATGCTGATGGCAAACAGGATCATGAAAATCCATCCTGCAGTCCATAAGCCACCGAAGATCCAGCCCATATAATTATTCCTGGATTTCACTCTTGCGATCCTCCTGATCAACCAGGTCATCATTGCAATTACGGGTACTGCAAAGAAGAGAAGCAGGGTACCCCAGGCCAGCATTTTCTGGTAATTGGAACTCCAGAGAAAATTATTGATCGGCCACCAGGCTACACCACCAAAGATCACAGCCATCAGTGCTGCAAAAAGAGCAAGTGTAATGGAGCCCGCAATAAATATGAAGAATGCTTTGAACAGTACCGCAATCGCATGAGCGCATCCACTCCGGCTGGAAGCTTCGGATACTTCAGCGGCAAAGGTTTTCCCCCTGGTATTGCCGAATTCTTTGGCCTTCTGGCTGAATTGCTGCGCGGAAACCTTTACCTCTTCGCTCCAG
>CBDUBK010000494.1:0-2558 GCA_965365375.1 uncultured bacterium
CTTCCGCTTTCCCATCATACCATAAAAAAGGTTTGATCGCCTGCATTGCAAATGGTTTTAGTATTCAAACTTAACTATAAGCCCTGGAGCAGGAGGTGTGCAAATACGACAATACAAAGGGCTGATCACGCCAGGTTCACTGCACTTCCCAATCCTCAATTCCGCCTTCCCTAGCAATGAAAAGAGGATGCAGATCGAATACATCGATCTTACTGATATCAAGATATTTTACAGGGTCCCGTGATTCAAGTTTTTTTTTGAGATGGCCAATTTCGTAAAGAATTTGTCCCTGGTTAACTGGTATCTGGCAGGATACACAATCCCAGTTCACCTTCAGTTTATCAAACCTGTAATCACGGCTCGCAGCTTCATTGTGTACAATGCTCAGGTAAAAATGGATGGCATCAACAGGGTTGGATTGTTCTTTGAAGCGGGTGAGTTGTGGGTGGTTTTTGTATCCTTTTTTAGTCTTGTTTTCAAGAACTGTTTTAGCCAGCAATGCTTCTCTCCAAAGTGCAACGAGACCTTTTGTATCTAAATATTTTGGATGGAGAGACCAGAGCCGCATAATCCATTTCTCCTTGAAGAATTCGTAGAATATAAAAAGAAAAAGCAGGGCCGGGAAGACAGGAAGGCGGTAAGTAGATATTTGCTAACAGAATAGTTCAACTTATCTATCTGTTACACGCTAAATCCTCTGAACAGGTACTTACCGTCTTCCCGCCTTCCCGGCCAACAAAATATCATGCACAATTGCTGTTTGATTTTTCAACAATCTTACTGATTCATCTTCTTCTTCAGGTTCTGATCAATCGCTTCCAGGAATTCTTCTGTATAGAGATAATCCTTTCCATGTTCCGCTTTTGATTTGATGGTCAGTGCCAGGTCCTTGGTCATCTTACCGCTTTCAACGGTTTCGATACACACGGCTTCCAGGGCATTACAAAAATCAATCAGCTCCTGGTTGTTATCCAGTTTTCCGCGGAAGGCCAGTCCTCTTGTCCATGCGAAAATGGAAGCAATAGGATTGGTTGAAGTAGGATTTCCTTTCTGGTGTTCGCGGTAATGGCGCGTAACCGTACCATGCGCAGCTTCTGCTTCCATGGTCTTGCCATCAGGTGTTACCAGTACAGAGGTCATCAGTCCGAGTGAACCAAAACCCTGGGCAACTGAATCGCTTTGCACATCACCATCATAATTCTTACAGGCCCAGACAAATCCACCATTCCATTTCATGGCAGATGCTACCATGTCGTCGATCAGGCGGTGTTCGTAAGTAATGCCTGCCTGTTTGAACAGGTCTTTAAATTCCGCATCAAAGATTTCCTGGAAGATGTCCTTGAAGCGTCCATCATATTTTTTCAGGATGGTATTCTTCGTGCTCATATAAAGCGGCCAGCCTTTCTGCAGGGCCATATTCATACAGCTGCGGGCAAAACCGCGGATGCTTTCATCCGTATTGTACATAGCCAGTGCCACGCCGCCCTCGCCGGTATAATTATATACTTCGTACTGCTGTTTCTCTCCATTCTCTCCTTCGAAACTGATGGTGAGTTTTCCTTTCCCTTTCACCACGAAATCGGTAGCCCTGTACTGGTCACCAAACGCATGGCGTCCTACAACGATCGGCCTGTCCCAGGTAGTAACCAGGCGGGGAATATTTTTGATAACGATAGGCTCACGGAAAACGGTACCATCGAGAATATTGCGGATAGTGCCATTCGGGCTCTTCCACATCTGCTTCAGGTTAAATTCTTTTACCCGGTCTTCGTCGGGTGTGATGGTAGCGCATTTAATGCCCACACCATACTGGCGGATAGCATTGGCCGCATCCACCGTAACCTGGTCGCCGGTCTGGTCGCGGTACTCCACACCAAGGTCATAATATTTGATATCCAGGTCCAGGTAGGGCAGGATCAGTTTATCCTTGATGAATTTCCAGATGATTCTTGTCATTTCATCGCCATCCAGTTCCACCACAGGATTAGCTACTTTGATTTTTTGTGCCATTCGTATGCAGTTTGCTTTAATTTCCGAAGATTCGGGAGGCAAAACTAAGGTTTTATCAATACCGGAATTAGTACAATCTTTGCAATGATTCCCCAGAATTTAATTCAAACAAATTTCTGATGGATAACCACAGCCCGTATTTTCAATTCCTTCATAAGTTCATTGATCTGAGTGAAGCAGAATTCGATGACCTCATCAGGCCCTTTACGGTGGTACGCCAGTTCAAAAAAAAACAGGTGATCACTCCTTCGGGAGCAGTGGAAGATTATCTCAATTTCGTTATTCGCGGGCTTGCAAGAAAATACTATAAAAAGGGAAAGGAAGAAATCAACACGCAAATATCCACAGAAGGACACATCATTCATGCGCAGGAATCCTTTCACAGCCGAACCCTCTCGGAATATGTTGTGGAAGCTATTGAACCCACCGTAGTGGTTTCCACTACGTATGATAACCTGGAACGCATTTATTCCAGCAGTCATAAAATGGAAAGACTGGGAAGGCTGGTCATTACATTTACCATGATCATCAAGGACCGCTGGCAGATG
>CBDUBK010000495.1:0-2555 GCA_965365375.1 uncultured bacterium
AAACTCAGTTTTGCCCATGGGATTTTTTTATTAGTTCTGGTAGATACCATTATCAACTGGAACAAGAAATCCTTTGCGAGCCAGGCTGTGAATGTATTGGTACTGGGACTGGGCATCATAATCCCATTCATCCTGATTGCCCTTCCTTACATGATCAAAGGTCATGAACAGCTGTTTATCGACTCTGTTTTCAGGGCACCGCTGGAATATGCTGCTGCCACCAGGCTGAGTTTAGCAGATAAATTTTCAACTACCTGGTGGATCATTTTATCAGGGTTATTCATTTCCATCCTGGCCTGGAATAAACGCACTAATCAAACTTCCAGGCTGGTCATCTACAGCATAGCCCTCTTAATGGGAACGATCTATACCTTCTTTTCCAGCGGGATTGTGAACGGTCATTACCTCGTGCTGGTCTACCCTTTTCTATTGATATTGTTATTCGGAGTCATCCTGCCTTCCATACCAGTGATACGGTATGCCCTGCTGAGCCTTATCGTGATCCTGTTGAGTTTTGAGAGCCTGGCAGAATATGCCCGGGTTTCCAGGAGTTTCAGGGATCATGGGCATCCCTATTACAGCAATGCTTATGTGATTACTGAAGAAATCAAAAAAATGGGATTGGAAAAGGAAAAGATCTTTTTCGTGGATTACCATATCGGCTATTGGATGCTGCGCAGTTACCCCCTTACCAAAAGCACTACCCATCCTTCCAATATTGACCGGGCATTTCTGTTCAAATATTTCGGGGGAAGAAATACCGGTCTTGAAGAAATGAGATACCTGCTGGATACGATCCGCCCGGAACTGATCGTCAGCAAAACCCCGGGTATTGGTTTTATCCGGAATGAAATGAAAACAAAACAATATTTTGATTCTGTGCTTGCGAGGGATTATAAACCCATTTACATCCGGCCTGAAAAATCTATTTATACCTGGATAAGGAAGTGATTATTTTTCGAGGCTGAACAGGCTGTCCACAAATTCATGTTTATCGAATACGAGCAGGTCTTCCATTTTTTCACCCACCCCAATAAACTTAACCGGGATTTTAAACTGGTTGGCTATTGCCAGCACAACACCGCCCTTTGCCGTTCCATCTAATTTAGTGATTGCCAGCGCAGTTACATCGGTTGTTGCAGTAAAATGTTTAGCCTGTTCCAGCGCATTCTGACCTGTAGATCCGTCGAGAACCAGGAGCACTTCGTGAGGGGCGCCGGGGATCATTTTCTGTACACTCCTGCGGATCTTTCCCAGTTCGTCCATGAGATGGGCTTTGTTATGCAGACGGCCTGCAGTATCGATAAGTACAACTTCTGAACCACGTGAAATGGCACTTTGGACGGTATCATAAGCCACAGCCGCGGGATCTGAACCCATGGCCTGTTTTACGATGGGTACGCCGGTCCGGTCAGACCATATGGTCAGCTGGTCAACAGCCGCTGCCCTGAAGGTATCTGCAGCGCCTAAGAGGACTGACTTCCCCGCTTTCCTGAAATTATAAGCCAGCTTTCCGATGGTGGTGGTTTTGCCCACACCGTTCACCCCAACCACTAAAACAACATAGGGTTTGGTAGGCAGGTCTGAATGGAAATCATAGCTGTTGGAACTGGGTGCATCTACAAGAATATCTTCAATTTCTTCTTTCAGTATCTTGTTCAATTCACTCGTGTTCAGATATTTGTCTTTTGCAACACGCTTCTCAATCCTATCGATGATCGTAACGGTTGTATCAATTCCGACATCAGCTGTAACGAGCGCTTCTTCAAGCTGGTCAAGTACTTCTTCATCAACAGTACTTTTACCCGCGATGGCTTTAGAGACCTTGGAAAAGAAGTTTTCTTTGGTTTTTTGGAGACCCTCATCCAGGCTTTCTTTTTCTTTCTTGCCAAATAGTTTATTAAAAAATCCCATGATTCAATTGGTTTAATCCTGGCTGCCTGGTCTGTCCCCGGTCTGCCTGCATGTTCTGTTCAAAATTAAAGAATGGAAGCTAACGCGGTGCAACATTCCAACCTCCGGGGTAACGTCGAAGATCCTGGGCCTTATGTCAGGCGTTTTTGATATCAAGGAATACCTGACAAGCTGTTGATGACATCAGAGGTTACCCTGGAGGTCGGTATACCTTGACTCACACAAATCAACCGCTCCTTTTCAATCACGCTAAAATGACAAAAGCCGTTCCGCCATAAGGTGAAACAGCTTTTGGAAAATTTACCAACCCAATTTATTTCTGCGCTAAGAAATCCTTAACCTTATCCTTATGGATGATGGCTTCCTTGAAAGTATAAGCACCGGTTTTAGGACTGCGAACGGCTTTTACTACTTTACTCCAGTTCTTTGCTTCGGCTGCCGCCCTGGCGTCTTTGGTTTTGATGGCGGTTTTTGCTGCTTTTGCCATAATACTGATTTGATAATTTGATAATGAGATTTGATGTAGAGGCCTCAGACCTCATCACCTTATTTAATTTCTTTGTGAACAGTTACTTTTTTCAGGTTCGGGTTGAATTTCTTCAACTCCATACGCTCAGGATTGTTCTTTTTGTTCTTGGTGG
>CBDUBK010000496.1:0-2546 GCA_965365375.1 uncultured bacterium
CATATTATCAGGACGTTAAGAGTTTTTAACATTTTGGGGGCGGGGGAAGGGGGGCTTTGGCATTTACTCAATAGATTTGCCGGGTTGAAACTCATTTTTTCCATAATGTTGATCCTTGTCACAGCTGCCGGGAGTTTTATTCCCTGCTGCCAGACGGATGACTGTGCCAGCGAACAGGCAGGTTCTGAACATTCAGAACCGGAGGGATATTGTTCACCCTTCTTCGCCTGCGCTGCCTGCCCCGGGTCGATCATGCCAGCCAGGCAAATACATTTTTCAATAGCTATACAACTTTCAAAACCTGATCATTTCGAAAAACCTGGTGTTATTCAACTCTCCGGTTATACCTATCCCTGCTTCCAGCCTCCTAAAACTGGCTGACTTTCCCGTATTTATTCTAACCAGTTTTAAAATTATCAGATGAAGCATATTCTTTTTATATGCATGCTTTTGGCCTGCAGTGCCATAAGTAATGCACAGCATACACTTAAATTATCAATTCTTGATGCGGAGGATAAAACGCCTCTCGCCGGTGCAACAGTTACTATCACAAATCCCGCACAATCGTTAATTGCAGATAGTACAGGACTGGCCGTATTTAGTAACCTTCCCGCTGGAATTTACAATGTGACAGTGAGTTTTGTTGGTTATGAAGAAAACCACAGCCAGCATACTGTCCCCATTGCCCAATCACAAACAATTGAAATTCTCATGGAAGAAGAACATGGCCATGAGCATGAAGATGAAGTGATCATATCTACAACCCGCACCAGCCGCACAATCGGAAATTCACCTACAAGAATGGAAGTGATTTCGGGAGAAGAACTGGCCGAGAAAGGCAATATGAAACCTGGTGATATCCGAATGCTGCTCAGTGAAAGTACGGGCATCCAGGTACAACAGACATCGGCCACATCTTATAATGCAGGGATCCGCATCCAGGGACTTGATGGCAGGTATACCCAGATCCTCCGGGACGGATACCCGTTGTATTCAGGTTTTGCAGGTGGATTAAGCATTTTACAGATCGCACCTCTTGATCTCAGGCAGGTGGAAGTGATCAAAGGTTCCGCTTCCACTTTATATGGTGGCGGAGCTATAGCGGGACTGGTCAACCTCATATCAAAAACGCCGGGAGAAGAGCGGATACTTGATTTTATTGCTAATGGTACAACGGCCGGCGGACTAGATCTCAGTGGATATTACAGTGAAAGATATAGAAAGGCAGGTCTGACCATTTATGCCGCGCATAACAGCACCGCTCCTTATGATCCTGCGGATATTGGTTTTACAGCGATTCCCAAAGCCAACCGGATTACGGTCAACCCGCGTTTATTTATCTATGGAAAAAATACAACAGCAGATGCGGGCGTAAGTTTTATTAAGGAAGACCGGATTGGCGGCAATATCAATTTCATCAGGAACGGAGGCACGGGTTATTTTGAAGAGAATAATACCAGCAGGGTCACCACTACATTTGGCATTGCGCACCGCACGGGAGCGCAGTCAACCCTCCAGTTCAAAAACAGTTATACCAGGTTTGACAGGGAGATCATCATTCCATCTGTGAAGTTTGAAGCTTTGCAGCAGTCTTCTTTTTCAGAACTTACATGGAACCACCGTGGTGAAAAAGCACAATGGGTAGTGGGAGCAAATGTGCTGACAGACGACCTTGCGGAAAAAACCCAGTCCCCGGATCCCAAAAGGGATTATCACTATAATACCTACGGACTGTTCATTCAAAATGCCTGGTCACCTGTCGAAAGATTTACGCTCGAGGCAGGGCTGCGTGGTGATTATGTCCAGGAATATGGTTTTGAATTCCTTCCCAGGGCCTCCGCCATGTACAGGATCTCTCCAAAACTAACAACAAGGCTTGGTGGTGGTGCGGGATATAAAACGCCTACTGTATTTACTGAGGAATCAGAACGCATCCAGTTCAGGAATGTGTTACCCATCAACCAGTCCATTTCCAGGAATGAAAGATCACTGGGCGGGAACTGGGATCTTGATTTTAAAACTAAAATCGGAACAGTAAACTTTTCCATTAACCATATGTTTTTTTATACAAGGCTGAACCACCCGCTGATCCTTGTTGGTGCACCCGGTGGCAAGCTTCAGTTTGTGAATGCAGACGGTCATATAGATACCAAAGGCATGGAGACAAATATGAAATGGATCTTTGGCGATTTCAAACTTTTTGTTGGTTATACTTATACCGATGCCAATACACATTATGCGAATGTTGAATCATGGCTGCCACTAACGGCCAGGCACAGGTTAAATAATGTGCTGATGTACGAGATTGAGGAAAAACTGAAGTTTGGACTGGAAGCCTATTATTTCAGTCCTCAAAAATTGAATGATGGTGCGATGGGTAAACCTTACTGGATCACTGGGTTTATGGCGGAGAAGATCTGGGAGAAATTTTCGGTCTACATCAATTTTGAAAATTTTACCAATACCCGGCAGACCAGGTTTGATACGATCTATACGGGGAGTATGGACAATCCTTTCTTCAGGGATATTTATGCACCGGTGGAGGG
>CBDUBK010000497.1:0-2540 GCA_965365375.1 uncultured bacterium
GGCCAATCTTGCTCTTTCTCTTGCCGGTATGAAAGGAAGCAGCCTGGAATTGGGCCTGGTCTTTTTCTTCCTGGGGAGTGATATCTATATAATATTTTACAGCTTCAGGAAATGCCACCCGGTTATGCAACAGGCCGGTAACCTTGATCAGCCATTTACGGGCTTCGGTCCTGATCTCGTACTCATCTCCTGTATTTACATTCTTTGCGGCCTTCACACTGGTTCCATGCTGTTTCACTTTTCCCGATTCACAGGCGGCTGAGGCCAGGCTCCGTGTTTTGAAAATACGGATAGCCCAGAGATATTTGTCCAGCCTTAATTTTTCCTTGAGCGGTGCGTTTTCCAATGATTATAATATTATTTTTAAGACAAACTTTCTGTTATGAAACTGCTGTTTATCCTGGTGACCTGCTTTGCCGGCATTACCTTACATGCACAGAAAAATCCTTTATCAACAAAACCCCAGCACCCGGTAACATTAGCGCCTGTAAAGATATATCCATCTGCCAATGACAGCATGGTTGCCAAAATGAAAAAAAGACTGCAATATTCAAGTGAAAGTTCCGGCATTATCAGGCTTTCCCAGGATCGTATGCCCTGCATCATTCCTAATCAGAACAGGACCATAAATATGCCAAACGCCTGGGTTGATGGCACCATCGGTCTCAGGCTTATGAATAGCCGGATACCCAATGGATCCAGGTTCAAAAAAGAGCCGGGCCTGCAATACAACTAAAAAATACGCATCATAAAAAAAGCCGGGTTATTCCCGGCTTTTTTGTTTGGACTTATTAATCCTGTGCGAAAAATTTATGGAAATAAGGGATCGTTTCTATACCCTTATAATAATTTTCCAGGTTGAATTTTTCATTGGGGGAATGAAGGTTATCATTATCCAGTCCAAAACCCATGAACACGATCTTGATACCTAATTCTCTTTCCAGTATGGAGCAGATCGGGATGCTGCCTCCACCTCTCACAGGAATGGGTGTTTTGCCGAATGTTGTCTGCAGGGCTTTTGAAGCTGCCTGGTACCCCTTACTGTTGATAGGCGTCATATAGGGCTCACCGCCATGATGTTCAAATGCATGAACCGTAACTGAAGGAGGTGCGATCTTTTTGAAATGTTCCAGCAGCATCTCAGTGATCTTATGGGAAGACTGGTTTGGTACAAGGCGGGCTGAAATCTTGGCGGTTGCTTTTGACGGTAGAACTGTTTTGGCACCTTCTCCCACATAACCACCCCAGATGCCATTGATCTCGAGTGTTGGCCTGATACCGGTTCTTTCATTGGTGGTAAATCCTTTTTCTCCCCACAATTCCTTTACACCGAGTTCTTCCCGGTATTCCTTTTCATCATAAGGAGCACCTGCCATCAATTCTCTTTCTTCTGGCGTTGCTTCTGCTACATCATCATAAAAGCCAGGTATGGTAATATGGTTGTTCTCATCATGGATGGAAGCAATCATTTTGGAAAGAATGGTTATTGGATTGGCTACCGCGCCACCGTAGGTACCACTGTGAAGATCGCGGTTGGCCCCTGTTACTTCCACTTCTATATAAGAGAGTCCGCGTACACCAATATCAAGTGATGGATTTTCCATGCTCAGCAGCGAACTGTCACTGATCAGGATCACATCAGCCTTCAAAAGATCTTTATGTTCGGCAACAAATTTTCCAAGATTGGGAGAACCAACTTCTTCTTCGCCTTCTATCAGGAATTTTATATTGGTCTCCAGGCTGTTGGTTTTTGTCATGATCTCCAGGGCTTTTACATGCATGTAAAACTGCCCCTTGTCATCAGCGCTGCCCCTGGCATATACCTTTCCTTCCCTGATCACAGGTTCAAAAGGCCCGCTGTTCCAGAGTTCGAGGGGTTCAGGTGGCTGCACGTCATAATGGCCATACACCAGCACTGTTGGTTTGGAAGGGTCAATGATTTTTTCACCATACACAACCGGGTGTCCTGCGGTTTCCATTACTTCCGCTTTGCCGGCGCCGGAGTCCAGTAATCTTTGTTTTACCATCTCAGCGCATTTGCGCATATCATCCTTATGTTCAGATTTTGCACTGACAGAAGGAATGCGCAACAGTTCAAGCATTTCGTCCAGGAAGCGCTGCTGGTTTTTATCCTGGTACTCTTTCCAAAGTGTTGTCATAATCAAAAATTATTTTCTGGTAACAGGGCGAAGATAAGTAGGGCTTTGCACCCGGGGCTTCTTTGCAATAAAAAACCTGCCAGAGCGCATCATGGCAGGTGAACGGACGAAAAAAAGGAGTTTAGCAATATCTTTCGTAAAGCGCTTTTACAAAAGTTTTGTAATAGGCTACGGCTTCTTCATTTTGACCTTGTTGAACAAGCTTCACCGAAGGAAGGATCATGTTGCTATACATATAATCGTAGATCTCAGCACTGTTCTCACAGGCATTGATACCTTTTACTATGTCCGGACCGATGATGGAATACTGGCCGATCAGTTCTAACCCTTCCTGTTGCACGCGCATGTGCTGCTCTCTCAATCTGCGAAGCGTCTGCAGTT
>CBDUBK010000498.1:0-2540 GCA_965365375.1 uncultured bacterium
GATTTTGATGTGAAATATGACTATACCTACGAAGGAAATAGTGGTGATTACCTTATACCTGTAAGGGCAGATTTAAAGGGTTTTGGTGGGGGAATAACATTTGGAGTACAATGGTTGATTGGAAAGCGGGTGGCGCTTGACTGGCAAATATTAGGTGGGCATTGGGGGAAACTGAATGGCAGGGGCAATGGTAATGCGGATCTCAGTACAATGTCCCAGCAGGAGAAACAGGATTTACAAAGAGAGATAGAAGACTTCCTTCCTTACCGGGGGAATAAAAAAACTGTGAGTGCCGAGGTAAATGATAACGGGATAAAAGCTACAGCCAGTGGGCCATTTGCAGGATTGAAAACGGGAATCAGCCTGGGTATTTCCTTCTGAAACTTTTGAATTTAAAAACTGGAAATATGTCAACAAACCTGAAAAAATTATTTCTGCCAGCGGTCATAATGATTATAGTTAGCAGTGGATGCAAAAAGGATCCTCCAGTTTATGATGAACTGGTGGAAAGTACCTCCACACTGAAGGTAAATTTTTCAAATGAAGTAGGAGTGATAGCAAGCCAGGTAATTGTGAAAAAACCATTGACTATATCACCAGTTTTTTTGAATTCAAATGGATCCAGGTATTTAAGGGTTGGCGGGACCGGTGTGGCCGCAGGTCTGAATGGAAACATTGATGCTGGTTTCAGTTGTGAGATGCCTATGCCTGCACAGATTAGCGTAGGTACTGTATCAAATACTCCAACAGAAAATTGTGGTATTTATGTCCCCAATGGTTTCAGGGCTGGTACCTTAAGGGTTACCTGGCCTAATAATGAAAAAGTCTGGCTCGGGCTGCTAAAAGGTAGTTGTGGGAATACAGTAGATGGCTATTCAAAAATTGTCATTACAAAAACTTATAGTAAAAATTACCAGTGGGGCAAGGTCTATTATGCCGATGGAAATTTTGAAGCTTATTTCCTGGGTAATATGAATGATGCGATCATAAGTGGAAATTTCACGGGTGCTGAATTATTCTAGCCTGGAAGACGTAGCGGATTCTATTCAAATTAAATCTGAATTATGAGACATCGATTGCTGCATTTATTTATGTTACTGATGATTCTTGCGGGTATTTCTGGCGTATGCAATAAAGATCCTGAAGGGCCAGATCCTGTCATTGATCCTCCTATTGAAGTACTGGACACCACAGCCAGTTTCCTGGTTTATAATGTCAACCAGGGTAAACCCACCACTACTTATTATGAATACAAGGTTGCAGGCGCTGCCAATGTCCTAAATATCCATGTAGATAATAATGGTGATACGGTGAATGCCCTGTTTATGTTTTCTGGGAAAAGGGTCAATGGCTTTGTTGGTATTCCTCTCTGGAAACTTTGCGAGGTTCCCTATAATGCAACCGGTAAAGATGAATATATTGCCAGCTTTCAATGGCTGAGCACATCAGGATCAACATTGACCGCAGGAAGAACATATAATCTCAATTTTCCAAACATCCCTAATGCACCTATTATTGGCAGCAGGGGAACTGTCAGGTTTAATCATTACAATGCGTCGGGCACCTTACTGAAAAGTATCTATACATTTCATGCGGGTGTGGATGATTCCTGGATAAAGGTTGAAAAAATAGAAAATAATAAAGCATCCGGAACATTCTTCCTGGAGTTTCTGTGTATTTTCCCCGGAACTGCGAACGGGCAGGTTACAACTGTTGAGGGAAGATTTAATAAGATTCCTATAATGTGATGATTTCATCCATTCACCTCATTTCGCTATTTGGTTTTTTCCTGTGGCTGCATTCCTTTGCATGATAAGGATACGGCGGGAAATAAGCTGAAACAGGTTTGTTTCCTCAAAGCCTTGTCTTAATTTGGGAATCACAACCATTGTTTATGCAAATCAAATGTTTCTTCATTGCACTTATCGTACTGGTTCTTGGAGGCTGCAAATCCGGACCGGCTTTCGATTATAACCAGAAACTGGTAAAAATTGAGAACAGTCTTTTACCGGAGGTTGAAAAAGCCTCTGCAAAGATCAGCGCATATATTGAAAACGGTAATTTCGACAGCATGGCCGTGGTTAGCCAGAATATGGTAGGCATCATGGATCAAAAAATTAACGAGGTGCGCAAATTACCTGCACCTGATGCCAAGCAGGCAGAGAACTTCAAAAAAGGATATATCAATTACTTCGAGTACATGCGCAGCATATATGTGAGCTATAAAAATTTTGCTGTTGACCAGACAGAAGAAGCCCGTCAGAAAATGATCAGCGTGGAGAACAAACGCAACCTGGTGATTGCTGAGTTGCAGGAGGTACAAAGGCAATATGCCAAAGCCAATGGATTCAAAATGGAAGGAGAGTGAGAAGGTGGGCTGGTTGTAACTCATATTGGGCAGGTGCATTTGGCGGATTTATCCCGACCTTTGCCCGCTTATGAATCGCAAGGAAAGGATCATGCTGTTGATTCTGGAATCTGTGAATTTTACCCATATCCTTGATTTCATGATCATGATGCCATTGGGAAACTTCCTGATG
>CBDUBK010000499.1:0-2537 GCA_965365375.1 uncultured bacterium
GGCACCACACAGATAGGGAAATCACCGGCGATACCGCCGCCAACCTGGAAGAAACCAATTCCTTTTCCTGCACTGTTATCCTTATAATAATTCGCCAGCCATACCATGTACTCGATACCGCTCTTCATGGTGCTGGCCTTGATCTCACCCTTATAAACATAGGAAGCGAAAATATTACCCATGGTACTGTCTTCCCAGCCACCCACTACGATCGGGAGATTTTTTTCTGCCGCTGCCACCATCCAGCTATCCTTCGGATCGATCTGGTAGTCAGGCTTCATTACTTCACTCAATAATAGTTTGTACTTGTATTCATGAGGGAAATAACGTTCACCTTTTTCATCCGCATCTTTCCAGAGCTTTTGAATATGCTTCTGGATCCTCCTGAATGCTTCTTCTTCGGGAATGCAGGTATCCGTTACGCGGTTGAGTCCCTTTTCGAGCAACGCCCACTCCATTTCAGGGGTAAGATCCCTCCAGTTTGGTATACGTTCATAATGATCATGAGCTACGAGGTTCATGATATCTTCCTCAAGGTTGGCGCCGGTACAACTGATGATATGTACTTTGTCCTCGCGGATCATTTGTGCCAGGGATACGCCCAGTTCGGCTGTACTCATGGCCCCTGCCAGGGTTATCATCATTTTCCCGCCTTCAAGCAGGTGCTGCTCATATCCTTTGGCTGCATCCACAAGTGCGGCAGCGTTAAAATGCCTGTAATGGTGTACGATAAATTGTGATACCGGGCCTTTATTCATAGCTTTTTTATTAGTCGGCAAAGGTAGCGGATTTAGAATATGGTCTATGGTCCATAGTCCATGGTCCATGGACTTGCCTCACCGGTTAAAAACACTATTGTCCAACGGAATGTCTCTCTTCAGCATTTCATTCCTGTTGGCCATTTCCCAGGCTGTATAAAAAACAAAGCGGGCTCTTTTGGCAAGCAGCGGATAATTGATCTTATCAGGAGTATCACCAGGGCGGTGGTAATCTGCATGTGTTCCATTGAAATAGAAAATAATGGGAACTCCATGTTTAGCAAAATTATAATGGTCGCTGCGGTAGTAAATTCTCATGGGATCTTTTGGATCATTGAATTTATAATCCAGCTCGAGCCTGCCATATTTTTTATTGACAGATTCACTGATAGGTCTCAGGTCAGAACTGAGTTTATCATCACCAACCACGTAAACATAATTGGTGGAATCTCCCTGCTTGCGGCTGGGATCCATCCTCCCGATCATATCAATATTCAGGTTGGCAGTAGTTTTATCAAGTGGATATACAGGATTGTTGCTGTAAAACTCAGAACCCAGTAAACCTTTTTCTTCACCACTCACCGTCATAAATACGATAGTTCTTCTTGGTCCCTTACCCTTTGCTTTTGCATTGGCAAAAGCCTCAGCGATCTCTATCACACTCACAGTTCCGGAACCATCATCATCCGCGCCATAGTTAATGATGCTGTCACCACGTTTGCCGATATGGTCATGATGCGCCGTGATAAAAAGATATTCATCTTTCAGGTCGGTGCCTGGCAGGATGCCGATCACATTACTGGTAGGCAGGGATACCGTAGTTTTTTCCATTTGCATCAGCACATTGGCACGTACGTACAAAACACCTTTGGTTAGTGATTTGGCTTCTTCAAATTTATTTCCAAGCAAAGCCCTGGCTGTATTTTCTGAAATGGTGAAAGTCAGGGGCATGGCCACACGCTGGAAATTGTAAATACCCTGGCGTCCCTTCCTTGAAGTTGCTGTTGTTTTAGGAAAGCCGCTGGTTACGGTAAGGATGCCGGCCACACCTTTGTTGAGTAAAGCAGTTTGTAATGCATTGCTGCCACGGCCCTGTTGCTGGCTTCCCAGCAGGAGTACAAGTTTACCTGCAAGATTCAGGTTCCTGATACTGTCTGCCGGCTGGTTGCCTACAAGCACCACTTCACTCATGCGGAGTGTGGCCGCATAACTGGCGAGGGAAGCATTAAAATCCTTGTCTTCTTCAAAACCCTGGCCGTTGATCTCGAGTTTTGCATGCGTAAGACTATCCTGGTACAACTGGTAAGGCAGCTGGTAAGAGCCGTTATTGCCCGGCAGCAGGCCAATGCGCCTGAATTCATTTTCGATATAGGCGGCAGCTTTTCTTTCACCTTCTGTCCCGGTTTCCCTGCCACCCATTTCTTTGGATGCAACAATATAAAGATGCCGTTTGAGATCTTCAGCGGTGATGGTTTTTCCGTAAGGTTCCGGGTTGGAAACTTTTTGGGCAAAGCCCTGTAACGTACTTAATGCAAGTACAACGATCAGGAATTTTTTCATGTGTTGATTGGTATGTATAATGGTTATGTACAGGCGATTTTACCGACACGGTTGGCATGGCGGCCACCTTCAAATTCGGTAGATAAAAATATATTCACCATTTCTTCTGCTTCCGGTGTTGAAACAAAACGGGCAGGTATACAAATGATATTCGCATTATTATGCTGTCTTGCCAGCCTTGCGATTTCAGTCTGCCAGCAGATGGCTGCGCGGATGCCC
>CBDUBK010000500.1:0-2533 GCA_965365375.1 uncultured bacterium
CCTCTGTTCTACCATGTTGCAACAGCCGCTCTTGATGCCAGTAATATTTCCTTTCCATTAAGAAAAGCATTTCATAAAAGCAGGAATGTGCGCATCAGGGTAGAAGCCCTGCAGGAAATTGTCCCGGAAAAAAACAAGATCATTACAGTTACTGAAGAAATAAGCTATGATATCATTGTACTGGCATTGGGCGCAGATACCAATTTTTTTGGAAACAGGAATATTACAGCTAATGCTTTTCCCATGAAATCAACCGTTGAAGCCATCCAGCTCCGCCACCGGCTCATACGGAATTTCGAAGATGCGCTTTTATCCAAAAACCAGGAAGACCTCCAAAGGCTGATGAATATTGTGATCGTTGGGGGTGGACCAACAGGAGTGGAACTGGCAGGAGCCCTTGCCGAAATGAAAAAATTTGTACTCCCCAAGGATTATCCAGAACTGGATTTTAAGCAGATGAATATTTACCTGCTGGAAGGAGGACCCAGGACACTAGCATCAATGAGCGAAAAATCTTCAGAAGATTCCTGCAGGTACCTGAATAAACTCGGTGTCACCATTATGACCAATACCGTGGTTAAGGATTATGATGGCCGCGAGGTTTTTTTGGCAGATGGAAAAACCATTCAAACGAATACGGTAATATGGGCAGCAGGGGTAAAAGGAAATGTTCCCGGTGGTATCGATCCCTCATTAGTAGTAAAAGGCAACCGCATCAGGGTAGACCGGCACAACCGGGTGGAAAATTTTGAGAATGTGTATGTTCTCGGTGACCTGGCCTATATGGAAACACCCCTTTGGCCAAAGGGTCATCCCCAGGTGGCCAATGTTGCTATCAACCAGGCCGATATCCTTGCAAAAAACCTGAAGTTCTTGGAACGCAAATCAGACAGGCGTTATGAATTTGAATATCATGATAAAGGTTCCATGGCTACGGTAGGAAGAAACCTTGCCGTGGTGGATCTACCCAAACCCAAACTGCATTTCCGGGGACTGATCGCCTGGTTCATCTGGATGGGGCTGCACCTGTTCCTGATACTGGGTGTGAAGAACAGGCTGATTGTTTTTATCAACTGGATCTACAGTTATTTTACCTATGACCAGAGCCTTCGTTTGTTGTTTTGGGAATTTTATAAACCGGAAACGGCAGTAAGTACAAAGGAAAAAACTGAAGAAGTGAAAAGTTCAAGGCCGATGGTTATGCCAGCGGATTACAAATCTCAAAAAGAAGAAGGTGCCAGGTAAGAAGATCCTGGGATTCAATTGGAAGGTTTGTGAATTGAATCCAGTTTAATCCTGTTCTTTTCTTTCAATTTTTGCAGGTCTGCCTGTTCTTTTTGCTGCATTGAATCTTTCATTACTTCCTGCCTGGCGAGTTTGGCCCAGTCAACAATCGCTTTCCTTTGCACATCATCCAGTTTTGCTTCATGGTGGATCCACAGGTAAGATTCGAGGGGCATGGCATGTTCACTAACAGTTTCGACGATCTCCTCCAGCTTATGGTCTTTTCTTTTATAGCTGTAATGAGTAAATATTGAAAAATTCAGTCCCCTTTTTCCTTCATCAATATGATTTTTAAGCCACCAGTTTACAGGTGTGATCCTGCTGTACCAGGGATAATTGGTATTGTTGGAATGACAGTCGAAACAGGATGCCTGCAGCAAGCGCAGGATGGTATCAGGCACCTGTACTGATTGGGTAATATCACTGGCTCCCATAGCCACACCACGATAACGTTTTGGTTGTATGAACTGGGCAATCAGCAGTAATGCCAGTATGGCCAGCAATATCTTTTTCATAAATGTTCTTTCCAGAAAGTTAGTTATTGTAAGCCTGATGATAGGGTGATTTTGATGAACGCACTGAAAAATTACATTACCTGTAAAAATAAACTTTCAATAATTATTGAAAATTCAAAAACTTTCCTATTTTTGATCCATGAAACTCAGGGAAGCAAAAAAACAGTTTATACAAACCTGGGCAAGGCTGGGAGGGGAGTGGGGTATCAACAGGACCATGGCCCAGGTGCATGCCCTGCTGCTGGCAACTGATAAGGCGCTGACCACAGATGATGTGATGGAAGAACTGAGTATTTCCCGTGGGAATGCCAATATCAACCTCAGGGAATTGATGAACTGGAACCTGGTATACCGGGAAACGGTGGCAGGTGACCGTAAAGAATATTTTAAAGCCGAAAAAGACATCTGGGAGGTAGCCAAAAGGATCGCCAGAGAAAGGAAAAAAAGAGAAATAGAGCCCCTTCTCCGGGAACTTTCACAAATGGAAAAAGTAGAAGAGAACACCGCTGAGGCCAGGCAGTTTACCAGGACGGTTTCTGAAATTCATTCATTCGCAGGAAAGATCGACAAGAGTATGGAAACCATGATGAAGGCAGATGAAAACTGGTTTTTTGGAGCCATCCTCAAATTACTGAAGTAAAAAATTTTATCTCCAATTTTCATAAAATATTGAAAATATGAAAACTTTAAAAGACCATACGATTTTCTCCGATGCCGCCTGTCCCATTTGCAAT
>CBDUBK010000501.1:0-2529 GCA_965365375.1 uncultured bacterium
ACGAGATAAGGCCACGTGACTGGAGTTCAGACGTGTGCTCTTCCGATCTGATGGACGATTCATTTCGGGAATATCATTACAAAAAGAAGACGAAAATATCTGATGCATGTAAGCATAAGGTCTTGCAGCTTGAAGCTTGCAGCTTGAAGCTGCCTTCCACCACTTCAGCTTTCCTCGTACGTCGGCCCATACATCCCTGGAACCTTATTCCCCGTTGCCCGCAGGTAAACCACCATCTCACCCCGGTGATGATAAATATGGTTGAAAAGAAATCCGCGGGCGGCCACCATTCTTGGCAATGGCCCGAGTACGGTTTGTTCTCCCACCTTCATGGTCCAGGGTTTGGAAAGATCTTCTTCTGAAATACTGTTAAGCGCCTCGCGTGCCTTCTGAACATTCGATTCGAAGAGTTCCAGAGTCGCCTTGATATCATAAATATCACCTCTCTCCAGTGAATCTTTTGAAAGGTCATAGACATCAGTAGTGAGTGTGCCAACATACCAGTAATAAATTGTGGCGATGTGCTGGGCCAGTTCTCCCATGGTCCAGGAAATGGGAGAGGGTTTGTATAAAAGATCTTTCTGCGGAACAGCTTCCAGCATTTTTCTTGTACTGTTTACCTCGTGTTCAAATTCAGCGACCAGGGATTTTAATAACATTGGTTGTAGTTTTCAAATGAATTCATTCTTGTCGTAGCTCACTTCAATAATTCACCCAGTTTCCTTAATACCTGCCAGGTATAATCCACCTGTGCATCCACCCGTTCTTTTTCTGTAGTGATTTTTTCGCAAAGAATGATCCTGCCTTCCAGTGCAATGGCAAACCAGGCAAAAAGATCATTCAAACCTTTCTCCGGCATTTTAGCGGCATAACCTGTAATGGCTATACTGTAATGGCTTGTAAACATGGTAGCCACACTGAGTGCCATTTGCCTTGCTACTTTGTCAGCCACGCAATCATTTTCTTCAGCGTGGATAGGATCAACATCGAGATGCCGAGATTTTTGCCCGAGGTTATATGCCGTTATACCTCCCTGGAAAAAGCGGGAAGCCTCAATTGCGGAGGACAGGGCAGCCTGCAGGTGTCCAGCAGTAACACTTTCAGCCACCGAAATAGTCTGTTTGTTTTGCGTCAACCTGTCCTTGATGTTATTGATCAGCTTTTCATCATAAAGCATACACAGAATTTTGCCGCATTACTGCGAATTTATTGCCAGACTCGTTTCGTGAACCTTGTCCATTTGTTTTGAACTCAGGCGGTTTCATAAACCAGTAAGCTTACACCTGGTGCATATTGTTTTACCTGTTGCAGGCTTAATGCCTTACCGGGCATTCCATCAATGAACAAAGGTTTGCCACTTCCCAGTAAAACCGGGCAGACCCTGAGATGAATTTCATCCACGAGGTTTTCACGGAGCAGGGATTGCGCAAGCGAGAGACTTCCCCACAGAACCATATTCTTCCCCGGCTGTTGTTTCAATTTCCTCACAGCATCTGCGGCATTGGAAGAAATCAATAAAGGCGGATCATATTTCCCCCAGTGCACGGAGTTCAGGGTCTTGGAAAATACAATCTTAGGGGTAAGATTAACACCATCGGCTACGATCTCCTGCTGCGTGGTGACCTGGGGCCAGAAATCAACAAACATTTTGTATGTGTTGGCACCCAGCAGCACCGTATCTATGGTTTTGATAAATTCCAAGAGATCCTGGTCTATTTCTTTTCCGGCTTCCCCGGTAAGGTGTTCAAAAAAAGAAGTAGATCCTTCAGCATCCGCAGCAAAGCCGTCAACTGAAACAAATTCCTGTAAAATAAGTTTGCGCATGGTGTGGTTTTGATCAGGGAGATTAAAAATACGAAAGATGATAGTCATCACTGAAGGAAATAGCTCCGCGAAATGTGGAATCTCCTGCTCATAAATTCATGGATAATAAATCGGTATTTGTGATTTAGAACAGGTATGATATTCGTTATTCAATTTACATGACGATTTCCTTTCACGGGGCTGCCCGTACCGTTACCGGCTCCAAGCACATGATCACACTTGACAATGGACGTAAGATCTTACTTGACTGTGGCATGTTCCAGGGACTTGGTGAAGAAACCATAAGCCTGAATCAGCAATTCGGGTTTGATCCTGCTGAAATATCCATTTTGCTGCTCTCACATGCGCATATTGATCATACAGGGCTGATCCCTAAGCTGGTGAAAGAAGGTTTTACCGGTAAGATCATTTGCACGGAAGCAACAAGATCCTTAGCCGAGATCCTCCTCTATGACAGCGCGGAGATCCAGGCTTATGATACCGTTCCTGCCAATAAAAATATTGAAGGCCAACCCGTATCATCAAGTAGTGCCTTGTACGACAGCCAGGATGTAGAAGCCTGTCTCCGCCAATTCGAAACAACCGGTTATGATAAGTGGGTAAGACTTGATGAACAACTGGAAGTAATGTATACCCATACCGGGCACCTGGTGGGTAGTGCAGCGATTAGTATCCGGATCAGGGAAGGAAGAAAAAAAACAACGA
>CBDUBK010000502.1:0-2528 GCA_965365375.1 uncultured bacterium
TATCAGTCGTAAGCCTGCTTACCGATACAGCAAGTGAAATGTTGTACCCCGTTATGCCCCTTTACCTGGAATCCATAGGATTTTCCATTGTATTAATCGGCATACTGGAAGGCCTTGCGGAAGCAACAGCTGGTTTGAGCAAAGGGTATTTTGGAAAAAGATCTGATGTTTCAGGCAGGAGAGTTCCATTTGTTCAGGTAGGTTATGCTTTAAGCGCTGTATCCAAACCCATGATGGCTGCTTTTGTTTACCCGTTGTGGATCTTTTTTGCAAGAACCGTTGACCGCCTGGGAAAAGGCATCCGCACAGGAGCACGTGATGCTATTTTGTCTGCCGAGGCAACACCGCGTACAAAAGGAAAAGTTTTTGGTTTCCACCGGTCGATGGATACATTCGGAGCAGTACTCGGCCCTGCGATGGCCCTGGTTTATCTTCAATATTACCCTGAAAATTATGAAACACTTTTCCTGCTTGCTTTTGTTCCCGGCTTCCTTGCCGTGGTGGTTACATTTTTTATCAGGGATAAAAAACCGGCTAAAGTAAAATTTGAGAAGTCTGTCCGGTTTTTTTCTTTTCTGGGTTACTGGAAAGAAAGTCCACAGTCCTACCGCAGGCTTGTTACGGGATTGCTGCTCTTTACGCTGATCAACAGTTCAGATGTTTTTTTATTGCTGAAAGCAAAACAATCCGGGCTTGATGACAGTTCCATTATTGCTGTCTATATATTTTACAACCTGGTGTACGCACTGTTTGCCTTCCCGCTTGGAGTGCTTGCTGATAAGATCGGGCTAAAAAAAATGTTCATTTTCGGGCTATCTGTTTTTGCCCTTGTTTATTTTGGAATATCGGTGAGCAGCAACCTGTATGTTTTTTTCCTTTTATTTTTTCTTTATGGCATCTATGCGGCAGCTACTGAAGGAATTTCAAAAGCATGGATCAGTAACATAGCTGATACTAAGGATACTGCAACAGCCATCGGCAGTTTTTCAGGTTTTCAAAGCATCTGTACCCTGCTGGCCAGTACATTCGCCGGGTTGTTATGGTATCATTTCGGTGCCTCTGCCACTTTCCTGGTTACAGGATTGATGACCGTTTTTATCATCGTGTATTTTATTTTGGGTGTAAGAAATCCTGCAAGTGATGAGGTGGTGGGATAGGTAGTAAAGATTTGATTATTCAAGGATCCACTTAGCTATTGTAATACACCAAACAAACAACTACTGATAACAAACAGTCAAACCGGTGACCGCGGTTCGTGGATGGAAAGATCCTGCTTTCTAGGTTTGCTTATTGGTTTACAAGTTAAAATTTCAGTTATGTCAACAAGAGCCCTTACAAGACCTGTAATGTCGCCGTTCCTGTTCGACGACTTTTTCAAACCCTGGAACGAATGGTTTGAAAACAGCAGTTTCCCTGCCAAAACGCTTACCGTTCCTGCGGTTAATGTAACCGAGGATGCCAACCAGTACCTGGTTTCACTTGCGGCACCCGGATTAACCGTTAAAGATTTTCAGATTGATGTGGAAGGCAATATGCTTACCATCCGCTCTGAAAAAGAAGAAACTAAAGAAGAGATGGAAGGGAAATATACAAGGAGGGAATTTAGTTATGCCTCCTTCTCACGCAGCTTCAACCTGCCTGAAGATGTAAAGCAGGAAAACATTGAAGCCAGCTACAAAGATGGAGTGTTAACGATTACCCTTCCCCGTATGGAAGCGGCTAAAAAACAAACAGCGTCCCGACAGATCGCTGTTAAATAGGCCTGCTTATTAACAGGCCTCGTGCCAGGAAAACAGCCCCGCTCTTCCAGGTGGGGCTTTATTTAAAACTTGAACTGATCCTTTAAAAACTGACTCATGGCAACAACAAGAGAAACCATTAATCATAAGACTTCCGCTGCTTATGGATTGGGATTCATCGGCGCACTGGTATATTTTATCGTACAGGCTACCAGCTTCTGGATGGGAGTTGTTGGATTCTTTAAGGCCATATTCTGGCCTGCATTCCTGGTTTATTATCTACTGGAATTTCTCAAGGTCTGATCATTCCGCGTTATAATCAAAACATCCTTCAACCCGGCATTGCCGGTGATTCCACAGTTGATTCAAACCGGCCCGTTTGTTCCATAATTCGGATCCTGAAAATAATTCCCTCTACTTCTGATGGGTCTTCCGCCTGGAAAGGCCAGAATTGTCCTAAATGCGTGGTCACGCTGGAAATAATCGGCAAATAACGGCCGAGGAGAATATGCATGGCTTTGCCGATCTCTTCTTTTTCTTTCAATTCCTCATATTCTCCCTGGATAATTACACTGCTCCAGTTTGCCATGTCTTTCATTTCATCTACCTGGAAACAGATCTTAGGATTTTTTCGCATCATCCTTGCCTTTGTTCCTTCCTGGGTATGACAATAAATATTCTTGCCGTCATAAGCATAACTGATTGGAACAACATAGGTGAGACCATCTGCATGGCATCCGATTCTTCCCACCCGTTGTGATTGCACTACTTCCCTGACCTGGGTTTTTG
>CBDUBK010000503.1:0-2527 GCA_965365375.1 uncultured bacterium
ATGGCTTCCTTTTCAATTTCCAGCTGCCTGATCTGCCTTTCCAGTTTGTCCAGCTCTTCAGGCATGGAATTCATTTCAAGGCGCAATTTGGCCGCGCTTTCATCAATCAGGTCAATGGCCTTGTCGGGTAAAAACCTGTCCGTGATATAACGTACAGACAATTCCACCGCTGCAATGATCGCCTCATCCTTGATGCGAACATGGTGGTGCGTTTCATACCGGTCTTTCAGACCACGCAAAATCGAGATCGCATCTTCCACGGAAGGTTCATCTATCATCACCTTCTGGAAACGGCGTTCGAGTGCTTTATCTTTCTCAAAAAATTTCTGGTATTCATTCAGGGTGGTTGCACCAATCGCCCTGAGCTCTCCCCGCGCCAGTGCAGGTTTAAGAATGTTAGCCGCGTCCATTGCGCCTTCACCCCCGCCCGCGCCAACAAGTGTGTGTATCTCATCGATAAATAAAATGATCTCACCATCACTGGCTGATACTTCCTTCACCACTCCTTTCAGCCTTTCTTCAAATTCACCTTTATACTTGGCACCGGCAATGAGCTGTCCCATATCGAGGGCATAAATCACTTTTGACTTCAGGTTTTCGGGAACATCACCATTCACGATACGTATGGCAAGACCTTCTGCAATCGCTGTTTTACCAACACCGGGTTCACCCACAAGGATAGGATTGTTCTTACTCCTGCGTGTGAGAATGTGAAGCGTCCTGCGGATCTCTTCATCCCGGCCGATCACGGGGTCGAGCTTACCATTGCGCGCCATCTCAATGAGGTTCTTCGCGTATTTATTCAGCGTGTTATACTGCGTTTCCTGGGTTTGCGATGTTACGGTTGATCCCTTCCGGAGATCATTGATAGCGGTGGTCAGGCCTTTTTCGTTTACCCCTGAATCTTTCAGGAGCTTGGCCGTACTGTCACTGCCCTGTACCAGGGCAAGCAGAAGATGCTCAGGTGTGATGAATTCATCGTTGAATTTTTTGAGCAGGGCCCCCGCTCGAAGTACAACCTTGTTTGCTTCCTGTGAAATGGACTGGGCAGGATCACCGCCCGAAACTTTCGGAAGTTTTGCAATCATTTCATCCAGCCTGCTTTCCAGTTGCTTAACGTTGACCGCGTTCTTTTTAAGAAGAAATTCCACCGGGGATTCTTCCTGGTCAAGCAGCGATTTCAGGATATGTTCTGTTTCTATATTGGAATTGGAATGATTGAAAGCCTGCTGCTGCGATTGCTGGATCACCTCAGCTGCTTTTATGGTAAAATTGGAAAGGTTCATATGGAGAATTATCTTTTGTTTAAAATATTAGTTTTTACATTCACCTTCCATCAATCCGCAAAGAACAATCCAAGTACAAATCACCGAAACAATGTCATATAAAATTAAATTTAACTGCCTGAAATTCAGTTCTCTCTTTCTTTTCATGCTAATCTTACAGCCTGCTTTTTCACAGGCTAATAAAAAAAATCCCAAAGAAGTGGGACTCAACAGCTTTCCAGAACTGGATGCAGTGATCATGAAACACCAGGAAAAACTCGGTAAAGAACTGGTAGCCATGGTCTGGACCGATACACTGGTATACAAACGTGAGCTGGGCATGTATGATTCCCGGACCGTTGTACCTATCGCAGGCAGCAGTCAATGGCTGACGGCAGCAATGGTTTTGAAAATGGTTGATGAGGGCAAGATCAGCCTTGATGATAAGGTGAGTGATTATATCCCGATCTATTCCACCTATGGTAAAAATTATATTACGATCCGCCATTGCTTATCCCATTTTACCGGCATACAGTCGGATGCGAAACTTTTTGAAAAGAAAAAATTCGAATCGCTGGAAGCCGAAGTGGAGTCTTATGCCAAAAAAGAAATCAAGACCAACCCGGGTACTGAATTCAGCTACAGCAACGTGGGTATGAATATCGCAGGGCGTATCCTGGAGATCGTCTCCAAGAAAAAATTTGACATGCTCATCAAGCAGAAACTTTTTAACCCGCTTGGCATGCGTAAGACGAGTTTTACAGATATGATGGGCGGGCCTTTGAATCCATCTGCCGGCGCAAAATCGACCGCGGATGAATTCATGAATTTTTTGAAAATGCTTTTAAATAATGGTAAACATAACGGGCAACAGTTTTTAAGTGAGTCTGCCATCCAGGAATTACGCAGGCTTACTACAGAACCTTCTCTTGTTAAATACAATCCTAAATCAGGCGAGGGTTTTGATTATGCCCTGGGCAGCTGGGTGATAGAAGCCGGAAGCGACCAGCAGGCTAAGGTTCTCGCTTCTCCCGGCTTGTACGGCACCTGGCCTATGGTAGACTGGAACCGCGGTTATGCTTACGTGTTTTTTGTAAAGGACCTGTTGGGTGAACAGAAAAAAGACCTGTTCATGGAGATGAAATCAGCGATTGATGAAAGAAAATCACCGAGATCAGCGGGGAGGTAGATAAACCCCGAGAAATTGACCTATTTCATTTTACGGAAAACAATCTGCTCGTTTTGTTTGCTTACGATCAGGT
>CBDUBK010000504.1:0-2511 GCA_965365375.1 uncultured bacterium
TTCAAGGTCGGTAGCGCCTCCAAGCATCAGGAAACCCTTGGTAACCGCGTTGCGCGGGAGGTTTTCATATGAGAAAAGGGAAATGATCTGTCTTAAATAATTCACCCTGTTACTCCTCAGCATTTCTTTGGTAACAGGAATGTATTTGCTCGCGGCTTCAGAAGTACCGGAGCTCAGCGCATAGAATTTGATCTTTCCGGGCCAGGTAACATCAGGCACACCGTCAAGTGTTTTCTTCCACCACTGTTCATATATCTTACTGTAATCATATACAGGTACTCTTGCCTGGAACTCCTTGCCAATATGCCGGCTCAGCAGGATCTCATCAAATAAATATTTCTGCCCGAATTCAGTAAACCTCGCACTCTTCAAGAGTTTTTTTAGAACTCTCAACTGCTGGCGCCTCGGGTCATTTTCGGGCAGGCGCAGTGCTGTTGCAATCGCCTTCGGAATTTTTATATCAATGATTCTTGCCATTCACGAATTCTTAATTAATCAATAAAGATACCAAGATGAACAGTGGCTTCAATAGCCCAGGTATCGAAGGTTGCTAAAAATCAGCCTGATATCCTGTAGCGGTTCATAATCTGTAGCATACCACCGGTTGATCATCCGCAGGCTTTCCCCGGGCAGCGCTTCACCTTTCGTATGCACGGCCCCGTTGGGTCCTATGATACCTTTCCTTAACGAAGGAAATCCTGCTGCATTACCTGCATAACCCACAAAGGTTTTTTTCCCGGCGAGAACGCTTAAACAATTTGACAGGAAGTTGCCAGGTTTCTTCACAATTAAAACCAGGATAGGATATAAAAGAATGAACAGTACGCTGAAGCTTACATCAACCAGTCTTTTGATGCGCCGGTTCCCGGGCATGGCCAGGCGGTAACCAGTATCCGTACTCAATATTTCCCCGCGGCTGCTACGGTCATCGCTGCCCACAATGCTATCCCCTGCAAAAAATCTCAGCCTGTATTTTCCATGCAGCTGCTGCACCTGCATGATGATCTCCTTGTAACTGATCATGCCCGGGCAAAAGATGATTTCACTTGCATGAAAATTGGAAGCGGCTTCATTCAGCTGGCTGTAGCCGGCTACACTATCCGGTTCCTTTTCACCAATAGCCACCCTGCCTATCAGGTGTTCTGCCAGGTTTTTGCCTGATAAAAACTGCCGCAGGTTTTCAAAATCCCTGCTGCTTGCCACTGCCAGTATATGTGGACGCGAGATACTGTCCACGGGTTCATACAATATTCTTGCACGAATCAGGAAAGTCCTGAGGATACTGATCAATACCAGGGCCAGCAAGGCCCCAAACACTACGATGCCTCTTGAGAATCTTAGTTCTTCCGGCAGCAAGGCATAAATGGCCAGCAGCGCAATCGTTGCAATAAAGGTGGAGCGTACCAGGTTGGTACTCCTGTAATATTTATCATACAATCCTGCATAATAGGCTACCAACAGGTATAGCAGGGTAAAAACAGGAAAAGAGACCAGCAGGAGTTTTGCCGGGTAAACAATATCGGTCCTGATATAACTGACCCAGATCTCTTTTACGATCCAGAATGAAAACAGGATCAGCAGCGCATCGATCACAGGAAGCCCGATCCATCTCAATAATTTGGAAAGTGCGGCAAAACCCGCACGGGCCCATATGGCAAACTGGATGGAAGCATTGAATATACCGGCTTTAGTTCCACCATAATGTTTTTTCACAAATATGCTCATGGCGCTGTAGAACATCCTCACATAATTCAGGCTTCCTCTCTTGGTGCTTTCTCCCTTGAAGTGAATGATGGTGGTGCCTGGAAAATAAAAATTCCTGAAGCCTGCTTCCTGGATGCGGTAACTCAGGTCTACATCTTCTCCATACATAAAAAAAGACTCATCAAAGCCACCTATACGGTCAAGAACAGGTTTCCTGATCATCATATAGGCGCCAGCCAGTACATCCACCTCGTGGTGCTGGTTTTTGTCGAGATGACCAAGATGATACCGGGCAAAGGTTTTGGATGAAGGGAATATGGCTGCCAGTCCGAATAGTTTGAACAATGAAGTGGTTGGAGAAGGAAAAGATCGTTTCGATTCTTTTAAAAAATTCCCTGCGCCATCAATCATTTTTACACCGACCGCCCCGCAATCTGCATGCTGTTCAAAAAAACCAATGCATTGATGGAAGGTTTGTTCTTCAACGATTGTATCCGGATTCAGGAACAGGACGAATTCGCCCTTCGCCAAAGCAAGTCCCTGGTTACAGGCTTTTGAAAATCCTGCATTGCTGGTATTGGCAATAAAATGAACAGTAGGAAATTTAGGTTGAAGGTATTCCAGGCTGCCGTCACTGGAGTGGTTATCCACGACGATCACTTCGGCTGCAAGACCGTTTAAGCTTTTCTCAACTGAATAAAGGCACTGTTCCAGGAAATGCCTGACATTATAGTTTACTATGATTACGGAAAGCCTCAAATGTGGATGGTTCACGGTAACGGGCAAACCTAAGGAATCTCAGGGAAT
>CBDUBK010000505.1:0-2509 GCA_965365375.1 uncultured bacterium
TTTGTTGTTAACGGACATGCCATTGGCATGTCCCTACGGCGCCTGTGTTAAAATAAACATGGTATAGATAAACAAATTGCTCCCGTGATTATTTTACCTTCATTTCGATCAGTGATTTATCGACAATGGCGAAAACTTTATCCGGTCCTGAAGGTTCAATAAGCGCCTGCCCGGTGAATTTGCTGAAAGCGGGAAGAATGCAATGGTCATCCGTAAAATAAAAACAGGGAAAACGCAAAGATTGTTTTCCAAGTCCATGCACCATCACACCAGGATGAATATGGCCGCAGAAGGTATAGAGGCCTTCATACTGTTCGCATTTATCATGCGTGAAAAGAAATGGGCTGAGTATAAAATCCTTTTCAACCAGGTCAATTGCGGCGGCTTTATACCAGGCTGCTGAAAGGATATCATGGTTGCCTCTCACCAGGATGATCTTCAGCTGGCTGAAATCAGCTCTCCATTTTTTGAATAACTCAAGTTCCACGTTTAGGTGGCTGTGAAAAAAATCTCCAACGACAATCAGTTGATCCGCCTTAAAATAAAGCAGCAAATCAACCAGTCTTTGGAGGTCTTCTTTATAAACTGCCTGGGGAACGGCAATGCCCGATTTACGGAAATGCCCGGTTTTGCCGAAATGCACATCAGATACGATCAATGCTTTTTCAGACTCCCAAAAAATGGCCCGCTGAGCGCTCAGCCAGAGTTGCTGGCCATGAATTACATGTAAAACAGGAAGCTGCATGATTCGGGAAAAAAAGAAGCGTTAAAAAATTTCAGCAAATCTAAGGGGATAGGAATTCTTGTACGGCGCGATCGTCTATCTTAACGTAATATTGAGCAGTATTTATTTACAATGTCTTTATTGGCCAAGATGATTCAGTTGCTGTTGCATCCTCCGCACGCGGTCTTCCAGTTTTTCTGATGTAAGATTTTCCCTCATGCTGTCAACTTTGATCGGGAAACAAAAAGGTGTAAGCCGCTGGGGGTAGGTTAAAACGATTTTGGAATGCTGGATGCGTTGAAGCATCTCCCTCAGCCTGATCTCTTCCATCTGCTGGTCGAATACTTCCTGGAATGCCTGTCTGACCAGCACATTGTCCGGGTCATATTCATTGAATACATTGAACAGCAAACCCGCGGATGCCTGCAGGTGCCTTGCTTTTTTGTGTTCACCCGGGTAACCCTGGAAGATCAGTCCCCCGATCACAGCGATATCCCTGAATTTACGCTTGGCCATTTCAGTCGCGTTCACACTGCGCTGGATATCTTCAATCAGGTTGTCGGCTGAAAACAATTCATAAACATTGCTGTCATCAACCGGGATGGGCTGATCACTCAATAATTCAAAGCCATAATCATTCATGGCTATGGAAAAAGTAATAGGAGTGATGCGGCTGATCCGGTATCCAAGCACTGCTGCCATGGCTTCATGCACCAGCCTACCTTCAAATGGATATACAAAAAGATGAAATCCATCTCTTGTTTCTATCTGTTCTACCAGCAATTCATTCGCTCTGGGTACCTGTGATAATTTGGATTGTAATTCAAATAGCGGCCGCAGCACGGAAAGTTCAACAGGAAATTCTTTTGATTTAGCGGGAGATGCGCTCACCATGGCAGATGCATGATCGAAGGATTGCCGCAACACTTTGCCAAGGCTTGCAGAAAGGGGCAGCCGACCACCCAGCCAGCTGGGAACAACTGATTTTTTGACCTTACTGTTCTTTACGATCACCGTCATATCCTTGATCATGACAAGTTCCAATTGTTTACCAGCAAGTGTAAAAGCATCACCAGGCTCCAGCCTTGAAATAAAATATTCTTCAATGATACCGATGTAGCCACCACCCATATACTTCACCTTGAGCATCGCATCACTTACAATGGTGCCGATATGTAGCCGGTGGCGCATGGCCATGCGCCGGCTTTTGATCTTATAAATACCCTCTTCTATTTCTACTTTTTTATAATCATCATATTGCTGGAGGGCTGTTCCGCCTGAAGTGAGAAAGAATAACATATCATTCCATTCCTGTTCGGTAAGCTCTGCGAAACAGTGTGTGGCTTTTACTTCTTTCCAGATCTCTTTTGGCTGGAAGCCGTCAGAAACGGCCAGTGTACCCAGGAATTGCACCAGTACATCATAACAAAGCATCATGGGTTCACGGCTTTCAATGAACTGTTCTCCTACTGCCGATTTTAATGCCGCCGCTTCCACCAGTTCAAGGGAATGTGTGGGAAGAAAATAGATCTTGCTTACTGCATCCGGACTGTGCCCGCTGCGGCCAGCACGCTGCAGGAAGCGGGCAACACCTTTGGGTGATCCAACTTGTATAACAGTTTCAACCGGACGAAAATCTACACCCAGGTCCAGGCTGGCGGTGCAAACAACGGCTTTAAGTTTTCCTTCATGCAAAGCTTCTTCCACCCAGGTACGCAATTCCATTTCAATACTTCCATGGTGAAGGGCTATGGCACCGGATAATTCAGGTGCAATACGCAGGAG
>CBDUBK010000506.1:0-2496 GCA_965365375.1 uncultured bacterium
GCCACCCAGCTTTAAGGTTTTGATCACCTCCATGCTGCGCCAGTACTTGGCCTGGATGCGCACCTGCCGGGATAGTCTTTCAACGGTTTCTATATTATGGGACACCACTTCCGGCGCGGCTTCAACGATCCTCAAAATATTTTCTTTATCACCTTTGAAATCAGGAATGAGGGTTTCCAGTGTTGTTGTTGGATTCAAAGCTTTTACTGCCTTGATGGTATTATACCAGATGATGGATCCCCCGTCTTTCAGTTCATCCCTGTCGACAGATGTGATGACTGCATGTTTAACCTTCATCAGGTGAATGGCTTCGGCCACCCGCTGGGGTTCATCCCAGTCAACAGCATCAGGCCTTCCTGTAGCAACTGCGCAGAAACCGCAGCTTCTTGTGCATACATTGCCCAGGATCATGAAAGTGGCTGTGCCTTCACCCCAGCATTCACCCATATTGGGACAATTACCGCTTTCACAGATTGTATGAAGTTTATGTGTATCAACAAGACCGCGTACGTGCTTATAGCTCTCCCCAATGGGTAGTTTTACACGAAGCCAGTCAGGTTTTTTTATTTTATGGTCAACAGGAACAGGTGTACAAGACATAATGAAAGATTAGATTAGCCAATGGCCGGTAGCTATTAGCTATTGGCCCGGAGCGCAAATTTCCTGATAATTTCTGACATTCTTATTTTCTGCCTCCGAACACGAGCGCAACATGACCCTGGAAGAAGAGGCGGCGGGGTTCATTGAAGACCATCTGCGGTATTTTCTGGGCGTAGCCCTCAACGCTTACACCTACTTCCAGTGCTTCAATTTTGTCATTGTATCTTTTAAAGTCGAACCTTAATGCTGCTTTGGCAAACAGTCCCGGGCGGAGTTTCAGTTCATTCCAGCCTTCCGTAAAGCCGGCGCCACCAATAATGGATCCCCTGCTCAGGAAAGTAACACTGTCTTTTTCATAACTGATGGTTACTTCCTGACCTGTTGAGTCAACGGCCTGGATATAATAAGGTTTAAGCAATCCCATGGTGAGACCCCCTGTTACATCGGCGGTAATAGCCACACCATTCTTATTACCTTTTTGGCCCAGGATGTATTGCTGACCGAAGCCCAGCTTGAACTGGTAGAAATTATTTTGTTTGCCGAAAACATAGGAGTTACTGAAAAAGTTTTCCGCACCTCCCAGTTTATCTTCCTTGCGGTGTTTGATCTCGGTTAATTCGATGAGGTAAAGATTGGAATAACGGGGAGACCTGCGTTTACCCAGTTCATAAAACAACCCATAACCATTGGAGCGAAGCATGATACCGAAGGCGGATTGTTTCCTGAAAGAAAGGTTGCCTTCTTCTTCCTGTTTGATGATGGCATTGATCCTTTCTCTTTTTTCAGCTTTTTTATCCGGCCTGCTTCTTCTGTCTGTAGAATCCTGTGCCACAAGGTTCAGGCTCACAATCGAAATCAAAACGAACAGAATTATTTTTTTCACGTAGTAAGAATAATATGTTGAACGTAAATTTAGGCAAAAAAGTATGACATCTACTGTTGAATACGAGGGATCATTGCGAACGGTTTGCACCCACCTCCGGTCCGGTGATCATTTTGAGACAGATGCACCGGTAGATAATAATGGTAAAGGGGAAAGATTCTCTCCTACAGACCTCATGGCTACCTCACTGGCCACCTGCATGCTCACCGTAATGGGTATCAAGGCCAGGACCATGGGTTTTGACCTGGATGGCATCAAGGTGGAGGTGGAAAAGATCATGAAAGCTGAACCACGGCGGGTGGGTGGAATTAACTTATTCTTTCATATTCCTGCCGCACTCCGGGATCTTGATGATAAGAGCCGCCAGGTCATGAAACATACCGGCAATACCTGCCCGGTTCAGCATAGCATTCACCCGGATATTGAAGTGAAAGTTGACTGGGGTCACTGGGCCTAGCAAATTTCCCAGGTAATAAAACATCGTTTTTCATTATGAATTGAAAAAACGCTGGTGTAGATTTAAGATCTAAATCCTTCCCTATGACAATCAGATTATGGTTCTTCAGGATCCTGCTTTTTACGATCATAGCACTTATCCTGGCTTCATGCACAAAAGCGCTTACACCTGAAAAAGCCGCAGGTGGCGGTTATAAAAAGGCCCGTTCTGTATTATGAGTTCTGAGTAAAGCATTTCCGATGCTGCAGGAAAGGCAATGCCTGGCATCGCAATAGCGGGTTTTTAATTCAATCAATGCCTGGGAATCCAGTGCATGTTCATTGCTGATCCCAAGATCTTCAAATCCTTTTGTTATTGAGTTGGATTCTGCAGGCAATTGTTCCAGCCAATTCAAAACCTTTGCTTTGTATTTTTCTTCCCTGTGATGCAGTCCGTAAGCAAATAGCAAAGGTGCCACTGTATTAATCACCAGGCCCTGGATCATGGTCTTTCCCACACCTTTCTTTTTGTATCCTGAAACCACATCAGGTTTGTAATGCCTATCCCAGTATTCATG
>CBDUBK010000507.1:0-2486 GCA_965365375.1 uncultured bacterium
CCGCCTTGGGTGAATAGTCACCATTCATGGTAATGCCCACCGGCCTTGGTTTGGGTGTAAGCTCACCAATGATATCGAAAGCCGCCCGCAGGGTGAGGATGGATCCCGCATCAATGAGGATGAGTCCCAGCACATCAGCGCCGGGAGAACCGGAAATGCTGGCGGTGGAGAAACGCTGGTTGGAAAGCGCTGATGCTTTCTGGTTCATGATGGGATAAGATCCCTCGATAGTGGCATCAAAACTTGTCTGGTAACCCGAACCCGGATCCCATTCCCAGATAGTGGGAACGAGGGTAAGCACATCACCGCCTTCCAGGTCGTATTCACCAATGATATTATTGCAACTGTAGTTATCGCCTGCCTTGATGCCACCTTTCAGATTGCCGAACAGGTCCAGCGCTGAACCGGCATTGATGCGGTTTCCGAAAGGTCCGTGGTTATCCCCGTAGACATCGGTCTGGTTGCTGTATTTCAGCTTGGTATTGCCATTGCGATCAGCGATGGTGAAATAGAAACGAAAGAAAACTTCGTCCATTTTTCCGTCAAGATGGAGAAAATCATCAGCGGTTTCCCTCAGGCACCGGAACCCGGCAAAGGATATTTTCACCCGGCCTGCCTGTTGTGCCATTGCTAAGAAGCCTGACAGGATAAGAAGGGAAGCGAGAACCAGCTTTTTCATTTTGTTGAGTTTTAAATGTTCAACAAATATGACGTTGATGCTTAGCCGGGCCAATCCCTGAAAAACAGGATAATTTCAAACTGGCTAAAAATCATGGAAAAACAGGAGGATGGCACAGGCAGTCTTTTGCCATATTTGTAGTATGCGGGCAAAAACGTACTTTACTATATGAAGCAAAAACTGTTTTATTGTATCATCTGCTTCCTGTTTTCATCCCTCGCCGGCGCGCAACAATCCATTATTGACAGCCTGCTCCTTGATTTAAAAAAGCCTCTGGCCGACAGCAACCGGGCCATGAGCCTGATGCGGCTGGGTGTGAACTATGAAAATATCGACACTTCAAAAGCTTACAAGGCTTATGCTGATGCCATCAGTTTCGCAGTTGGAAAGAAACTGTATTATGAAGCAGGCCGTGCTTACCAGAACCAGTCCTATCTCTACAGGATCACGGTGCAATACGATAAGGCCATTGCCAGCATCAACAAAGCCATTGAAAATTACCAGCGGTCAAAACATGGGAAAGCCAGGTTATGGGAAGCCAATGCTTATAACGACAAGGCTGCCATGCTTTATGCGCAAAATGAAACCGGCCAGGCTGTTGAACTCTACCTGAAAAGTATTTCCGTACTGGAAGCGTTGGAGATGTTTGAAACAATGACGACCAAATATGCCAACCTGGCCAACCTCTTTGGTGATATTGAAGAAAAAGAAAAACATCTTGAATATGCCCTGAAAGCAGTGGATGTAGCAAGAAAAAGCGGTAACAGGCAAAGTTTGTGCATCGCATTTTTTACGCTTACCAATTATTACAACCGTCAACTGGAAGTTGTTTCAGCTAAACGCTACCTTGACAGCAGCAGGAAATATTTTAACGAGGCTGACAATACCAATAATATAGATATCCAGTTTTCTTTTTATCTCATTTCAGCGCAGGTCTTCCGAATATCCAACCAGTTGGATTCGGCACTTTACTTCTTCAAAAAATGTTATGACCAATCCAGTGCGCTTAATTATGGTTATGGCATGGCAGAATCTCAATTGCAAATGGGTGCGGTATCGATCCTGAAAAAAGACTACCCGCAGGCGGAACGCTACCTGCTTGCCGGAATTAAAGACGCCAAAGCCATTAATTATCACGGGATGCTGGATGAAGGTTATAAATACCTTTCAGATGTGTATTCGGAAACCGGCCGGTATAAGGAAGCTTATGAATACCTCTGGCTTTACAAGGAGTTGAATGATTCCGTGCTGAACCTGGCCTCTAAAAAATATGCAACAGAGCTGGAGAAAAAATATGAATCAGAAAAAAAGGATAAGCAGATCAAACTGCAACAGGCGCAGCTTTTGAGAAGAAAGACATTGATTTATGTGGCCCTGGGCGCTGCTGCTGCCCTATTAATTGTTTCCCTGCTTACCTACCGCAACTACAGGCAGCGCCAGAAGATCCAGCAGCAAAGAATCAGCGAGCTGGAAAAAACCAGGCAGCTTACGGCCACTGAGGCCATTCTTAAAGGAGAAGAACAGGAACGTTCACGCCTGGCCAAAGACCTCCACGACGGACTGGGAGGAATGATGTCAGGTATTAAATACTCTTTATTGACTATGAAAAAGAATCAGATCATGACCCCGGAGAACCAGCAGGCATTTGAAAGAAGCATTGACCTGCTAGACAGTTCCATCAATGAATTACGCAGGGTGGCGCACAATATGATGCCCGAGGCCCTGGTAAAATTAGGTCTAGATACAGCGCTTAGTGATTTCTGCAATGACGTGAACCAGACGGGCGCCCTGCAGGTGAGTTATCAAT
>CBDUBK010000508.1:0-2467 GCA_965365375.1 uncultured bacterium
TTAGGGTGCATCATTCCTACCTCGTCAACCTGAATGAAGTGGTAAAATATGTCAGGGGCGACGGGGGATATTTACAGATGTCAGATGGCGCTTCCGTAAATGTATCCCGCAGCCGCAAGGATGCACTACTCAAACATTTTTAGGTGCAGCGCACCAGGTTCCTGTTAACTGCTTATCCTGGACGTTAACTACTCATTGCTGCTATGTATGGGCAGGGCATCCTGATAATTTTATATGGCCTTTATAACCATATAAAATTTGAAATGAAAAAAGTATTGAGCTATATCGTAACCGCAGCAATCATTTCCTGCCTGCCATCGATTGTTTTTACACAGGACATTTCTTTGGCTCCCAAAAATAGCCGCATGGCTTTTTCAACAACAGAGAACAGCCATTCAACAGCAGTTCCTTATATCAATAATGTAAACGGAAAAGTTTTAAAAAGCTTTTACAGATCATTCGGTGATCAGCCAGGTGCCAAATGGTTTCAATCCGGTAAAGGATATACGGTGTTCTTCAAAGACAGTTTCATGTCTGCCAATATATACTTCAAAAGGAACGGTACGATAGAGTACAGGATCTATACTTATTCGGAAGATATACTGGCGAATAGTGTAAGACATATTGTAAAAACCCATTTTTACGATTATGCGATCATCCTTGTAACGGAAGTGCATAAAAACGAAAGCAAAAGTTTTTTTGTGAAAGTAGAAGATAATACAACTATCAAGACGGTGAAGGTGGAAGGTGAGGAATGGGAGGTGGTGGAGGAATTGAAAAAGCAGGTGCAAGCAAAACTTTAGAATAATACTGAAAAACTACTTCGAAAGTCATATCCGATTTTTATCAGAATTAAGGCATCCTATGCAGGACTCGTCGGTTTCAAGTCACCTCAGTCTAACAATGAATGAGTAAAAGGATAATGAGTGATTTGATTGAAAGTAAAGTCTTTAATCCACCAGGTTATTCTTCACCGCAAAAAATACCAGCCCCGCTGTATTCTTGCTTCCAAATCTTTCCATTAAACGATCCTTGATCGCTTCAACAGTTCTCGGGCTGATCTCCATTTTCTGTGCGATCTCCTGGGCCGTGAATTCCATGCAGATGAAGCGTAATACATCTTTTTCTTTATCTGTAAGCGTGATCTCGTTGTTAAGGGAAGGAATGACCTTTTGTTTGGCGTGGGCTTTCTTAAGCAGGATCCGGTTGACGAAATTGTTGAGGTAATAACCTTTTTCGTATACATCCATGATGGCGCGGCGGATTTCCTGAGGCTCAGCATTTTTGAGCAGGTAACCATTGGCACCATTTTCCATCATATGCGATACAAAGCGGTCGTCTTCATACATGCTGAGTACGATCACATGGATATTGGGATATTGTTTGCTGAGAACTTTGGTGGTTTCAATCCCGTCTTTCAGAGGCATACGCAGGTCCATCAGCACTACATCAGGCTCGGCGGCTGCAATGCCATTCAGCAATTCTTCTCCATTCTCAGCTTCCTGTACAAATTTGATGTTGGTAAATGACCTTAAGGAAAGGATCACACCTTTGCGAAATATCTTATGATCATCAGCGATGGCGACTTTGATTACTTCCATAATACGTTGAGAATGTGTAAAATTAGTAATTATGAAGCTAAAGCCTCGTAGGGATCATCCCTTGGTATTTCTATCGTGATCTTATAGTAGGTCTGCGAGGCATCCTTTTCAAAAAGGATATTGCCCTGGGCCACCTTAAGGCGGCTGCTGATATTCTTCAGGCCTAAACCAATATTGCTTTTGTTCAGTTTCTCGAAATCAGCCTGCACAATACCACGGCCGTCATGGTGTACCCGCAGCAGGCAGGACCCATTCTGGGTATTCTGGGTAAGATGGATGAAAGAAGAACTGCTGTGCTTTAAGATATTATTGACCAGTTCCTGCACCACCCTGAAAACGATGAGTTCTTTTTCAGGTTTCAGCCTGTCCTTGTATTCATGGAAGCGGCTGGAAGCATTGATCTGTCCCGATCCACTGATCTTTTGAAAAAGGTCATTGATAGCGGATTCAAGACCGAAGTTCTTTAAGGTCGGAGGCATGAGGCTGTGGCTGATGTTACGGACGAGCTGGATGGTATCATCCAGGATCTGGCGTGCCTGAAAAATGGACTGTAGCTGGGTGGCTTTGTCCTGGTTTACCAGGTTCTCATTTAAATAAAGGCGGGCCGTGGCCAGTAAAGGACCCGCATCATCATGCAGGTCGGCTGCCAGTCTCTGCCTTTCTTCTTCCTGGAGCCTGATTGAGGCGTTCAGTAATATTTTCTGCTGTTCATATTCCATCTGCTGCAGGCGTTGCTGGTAGCGGATGACCTTGCGCTGGTGGAAGATGATGAACATGATGAGACCGATGGTGAGTACAAGCATGCCAAGCGTACCTAAAAATAGTACGAGTGAGATTTTTGAGTCAGCATTGGCTTGTAAAAAAAA
>CBDUBK010000509.1:0-2462 GCA_965365375.1 uncultured bacterium
GCCTTACAGATCTGCGGGGGAATTCTTTTTCAACAGGGGAGTCGCACTCTGTCTGCAAAAGGGTCAATGGGTGGGGCATATCTTTTATTCGTCCCGGAGGGTTGATGCAAATATTTCCAATGATTCGGTTTCATCATTGCTTAGCTCAGGCTACCACAGGAATGAAACTGAAAATGTGGACAGGAACCGTGTGAAATATCAAAGCATGGGAGGAAACCTCCAGTACAGGCGGCGGGGATTACAAATAAGTTTGAACAGCGTGTATCACAGGATGGGCGCTCCTGTGGAAAAAAAGGAGGAAGCTTATCAGCTATACAGGTTTTCAGGTCCTGATTTATGGAACATGAGCCTTGATTATAGTTATACCTACAGGAATTTTCATGTTTTTGGGGAAGCGGCTGTTGACCCGGGGAGGAACATGGCATTTCTGAACGGAATACTCATGAGTGTAGACCCCAAAATAGACTTCTCAATGGTACACCGTTTTCTTCCTCCCGGATTTCAGTCATTAAATGCAAATGCTTTTACTGAAAATACCCAGCCGGTAAATGAAAAAGGTATTTACATGGGTATTTCGATAAGGCCGGCTGGTAGCTGGCAGCTGAATGCCTATGCTGATTTTTTCAAATTCCCCTGGCTGAGGTACAGGGTGCATGCACCTTCACAAGGGAAGGAATACCTGGTACAGCTCCAATACCAGCCTGGAAAATTATTCCAGGCAAGCCTTCGTTACCGTTACGAGATGAAGGACCAGAACCAGGCTGGTACTGATATCATCTACCCGGTCCGGCCTAAAAGCAGGCAACAGCTCCGCTTTCATTTTAATATACAGCTTACCAGGCAGGTGCATTTGAGGAGCCGGGTAGAAGCCAACTGGTTTGATAAAGGCGGAGCTGAAGAAGAAGAAGGTTTTATGTCTTACCTGGAAAGCGGGTTTCAAAAGGGAAGATGGGGAGGTAATGGGAGGGTACAGTATTTCCAGGCCGGGGGATATAACAGCCGGATCTATGTTTTCGAGTCAGATGTACTATATAATAACAGGGTTCCGGCGTTATTCCATACCGGTTCCAGGTACTATCTCAATTTAAATTACAAGATTTCCAAAAACTTAAAATGCTGGTTCAGGTGGTCCCAAAGCATTTTTGACCAGCCGGTTGAACAAGGCAGCGGTTTGGATCTTTTCAGAGGTAAGAACAGGGCGGATTTCAGCTTCCAGCTGATGTGCCTGCTGTAATTCGAGGCCTTTTTTTCCTACCACTCATCACTCTGCCCGGCAATATTTACCGATCAGCTTGTAAAATGTTCCTTTCAACGATTTTAAGATAATGTTAAAAAAACTTATAACTTACGCAGCAAATTCCACAGGCTGCATGTCTCAGTTATATGTCCCCGCGCCTGCGGAATTGATCTGCATTCATGATTTTTAATCTAAAAGAACATTCACATGAGAAAAATCCTATCACTGCTCACAGTGCTGATATTGCTATGTACTATAGCAATGGCACAAACCCGGACCGTCACCGGTAAAGTAATTGACGCACAGGGAAAACCGGTTCCATTTGCATCTGTCCTCGTTAAAAACACCAACACGGGTGTTGCGGCAGACGCAAGCGGAAATTTTTCCATTGAAGCTGCGCCCAACTCCACATTGATTTTCAGCGCAGCGGGCTTTCAATCTTCAGAAGTGAATATTGGCAGCCAAACTTCGGTCACAGCTTCTTTGAGTAACCAGACATCCATGAGCGAGGTGATCGTTACCGCTCTTGGTGTGAGAAGGACCCGTAACCAGGTGCCCTATGCGGCCCAGCAGGTAACGGGAGAAGAAGTGAGTAAGGCCCGTACCAACAATTTTGTTCAAAATCTTTCCGGTAAGGTCTCAGGTCTTGAAATGAGACAATCCAACTCACTGGGCGGGTCTACCAACGTGGTAATCCGTGGTACCAAATCCATCAGTGGTAATAACCAGCCGCTGTTTGTGATTGACGGTGTGCCGGTAGACAACTCAACTTCCAACGACGCCAACCAGAGAACAGGCCGTGGAGGTTATGACTATGGTAGTGCATCAGCGGATATTAACCCTGATGATATCGAATCCATTACGGTTTTGAAAGGTGCTGCCTCTACCGCTCTTTATGGTTCAAGGGGAGCCAACGGGGTAATCCTTATCACAACTAAGAAAGGTGCCAGGGGACTCGGCATCACTGTTAATACCGGTTTCGGTATGGGTAAATACATTAAAAGCACTTTTGCTGAATACCAGCAGGAGTATGGTGCCGGTTATGGTACTTATTATGAAGATCCATCCGGATATTTCCTTTACAGGGATGTAGATAATAACGGTACACCAGACCTGGTTACGCCATTTAGCGAAGATGCCTCTTATGGTGGCAGGTTTGATGCCAATAAAATGGTTTACCAGTGGGATGCATTTGATCCAAACTCTCCAAACTTCGGGAAAGCCC
>CBDUBK010000510.1:0-2454 GCA_965365375.1 uncultured bacterium
ACTATTTTTATGTGATCACGCATGGTATCCGTACCATGGGTAGTTATGCATCCCAGCTACGTCCTGACCAGCGCTGGTGGGTGATCAAATATATCAGGTCAAAACAAAGTGGCGGCACTAAGGCAGCAGCTACTGATTCAACAGGAACAGCAACTGCCAACGCAGCTGCTGGTGATACAACAAGCATTAATTGAGCGAAATAAAAAGACTGTAATGGCAGCAACTATCAGAGATCAGTTTGTAATTCCAAAAAGATACAATACCTGGGCATTGGCCCTGATGGCTGTAGGACTTATAGCGATCATCGTTTTATTTATCACTACAAGGAGCACCACGCCAACCGCTGAAGAACTGAAAGCTTCAGGGCTGGCAACTGCTGAAGACTATAACCATCACAGGGATGCCAGGTTCTGGGCAGCGATGTTGCATAACAGTGTTTATTTCCTGCTGGTAGTGAACGCTGCCATGTTCTTTATTTGCGCGCTCACACTTGCATGGGGCGGCTGGCAGCTTTCTTTCAAAAGAGTAACGGAAGCCATCTCCACCTGCGTTCCTATTATCGGGTTGATCACTTTTGTAATCCTGATGGTGCTGGTTTACGGACCTAACCATACCTTATACCATTGGACGGACTCGCACCATGTGGCAGATGATCCCATCCTTGACCATAAGAAAGGATTTCTCAACAAAACTTTCTTTACCGTCTGGAGCATCATCACAATTGTTGGATGGTGGCTGCTGGGAAGAAAAATGAGGCAGCTGTCACGCAGCATTGATGACCGCAAGCCCACAGTAGCTGAAGGCAAAAAATATATCTGGAACAACACCGTATGGGCTGCCATCTATATCGTGCTCTTCGCGCTTACAGTGATGTCTTCCATTCCATGGTTATGGCTGATGAGTCTTGATGCACACTGGTACAGTACCATGTACAGCTGGTATACTTTTGCTTCATCTTTTGTAGCCGGTATCGCGCTCATTACTTTGTTCGTGGTTTTCCTGAAGAACCTTGGTTACCTCGAGTTCACCAACAAGGAACACCTGCATGACCTGGGTAAATTCCAGTTCGCCTTTTCTATTTTCTGGACCTATCTCTGGTTCTCTCAATTCATGCTGATCTGGTATGCGAACATGCCTGAAGAAACCATTTATTTTGCCAAACGTATCGGGGCCGGTGATGTACCCGGAGCTTATAAGGCAATCTTCTGGTTCAACCTGATCATTAACTTTTTAGCACCCTTATTGATATTGATGAAGCGCAGTTCCAAACGTAATTACGGCACACTCACCATGATGTCTGTGCTTATCCTGTTTGGACACTGGCTGGATTTCTACCAGATGGTAATGCCCGCAGCTTCCACTTATCATGTGCCCAATATGATCTTTGATTTTGGAATCGGTTTAGGCTTCGTTGGTCTGATCATGTTTGTAACCGCAAGATCTCTTGCCAAACATCCTTTGATCCCGAAGACACACCCGTTCCTGAAAGAAAGTATCATACATCATACTTAAGTAAAAATTAAAAAGTAATAATTCAAAAACTGGCATTACAGTCTTTTGAATTGTTTGGATAAAAAGTATTTAGAATTAAACGGTAAAAGGTCAGAAACAGGACGATCGCTTTTGACTTTTGACTTTTGACTTTTGAATTAAATCTTATGTCAACTACCTGGATTATAGTAGCACTCATTTTAGGATTTCTGATCATTTTCCAGATCGCCAAGGCCAGCGAATACGTTGCCATTTTAAGGGGCGAGGAAAAAACCAGGAAAGAATCCAACAGGATCAATGCCTTCCTGCTATTGATATTCCTGATCCTGGGATTGGTTGGTGTGTGGTATTGCAATGATTTGCTGAAGGATAAGATCCTGCCTCCATCTGCATCTGATCATGGAGAGGATATTGACAATATGATCTGGATCACGCTCTGGATCACAGGTATCGTGTTTGTGATCACGCAGGTAGCCCTTTTCTGGTTTGCTTTCAAATACCAGGAAAAAGAAAACCGCAAAGCATATTATTTCCCTCACAGTAATAAACTCGAAATCATCTGGACCGTTATTCCTGCAATCGTACTTACCGTACTTGTAGGATTTGGTTTGTACTACTGGTTCCGCATTACCGGTGAAGCTCCCAAAGATTCGCAGATCATCGAAGTAACAGGTAGCCAGTTCAAATGGGAATTCAGGTACCCGGGCAAGGATGGCAAACTGGGTAAAAAATATTTCAAAGAGATCAATGAAGGCGCACAGAACCCGCTAGGACAGATCTGGGCTGATGCCGACAACCGTGATGATAAAGTGGTAGCACAGGAAATGCACGTTGTAGTAGGTAAACCTGTAAAACTGATCATCCATGCCAAGGATGTAATCCATGACGTGGGCCTGGCACATTTCAGGCTGAAGATGGATGCTGTTCCTGGTATTCCAACCACCATGTGGTTCACACCCAAAT
>CBDUBK010000511.1:0-2451 GCA_965365375.1 uncultured bacterium
CCCCGAGCCGGTTATCTCTATCGCCGTTGAACCTAAAACACAGGCTGACGTTGATAAGATGGGTATGGCTATTGCCAAACTGGTAGAAGAAGATCCTACACTTCGTGTAAAAACGGATGAAGATACCGGCCAGACCGTATTGAGCGGAATGGGTGAACTGCACCTCGAGATCATTGTAGACCGTATGCGCCGTGAGTTCAAGGTTGAAGTTAACCAGGGTGCTCCCCAGGTTGCCTATAAAGAAGCATTCAACCAGACAGTTCAACACCGCGAAGTATTGAAAAAACAATCCGGTGGTCGTGGTAAGTTCGCCGATATTATGTTTGAACTAGGACCAGTGGATGCAGAGTGGAAAGCAGAAAACCCTGACAAACATTACCAGTTTGTAAATGACCTGTTTGGAGGATCCATTCCACGTGAATTTGTTCCTGCCATCCAGAAAGGTTTTGAAAACTCCATGGGTACCGGTGTTCTTGCATCTTATCCTGTTGATAATCTGAAAGTGCGTGTATATGATGGTTCTTTCCACGCGGTTGACTCTGATGCCATGTCATTTGAACTTTGCGCCAAGCAGGGTTTCCGTGAAGCAGCCAGAAAAGCAAAACCGGTTTTGCTTGAGCCGATCATGAAGGTGGAAGTGCTTACACCAGACCAGTACATGGGTGATGTAACCGGTGACCTTAACAGGCGTCGTGGTATGATGGAAGGAATGGATACCCGTGCCGGTGTTCAGGTGATCAAGGCTAAAGTGCCTTTGAGCGAAATGTTCGGTTATGTAACCCAGCTTCGTTCCCTTTCTTCAGGTCGTGCTTCTTCAACCATGGAATTCTCGCATTACGCTCCTGCTCCAAATAATATCGCAGAAGAGGTGATCGCGAAATCAAAAGGAAAAGTGAATGCAGGTTAAGTCATTAACTTCTTATACTGAAACCCCGCCCTGTGCGGGGTTTTTTAATGGTAAAAGTTTTGTTAGGATACAGTCAGCCGCATTTTAGGCATTGCATTTGCCTGTTGATGCCTGTTCGATTTTCCCTAAAAACCCGTTTTGATCCGGCCGTTAAGGCTTATGAAAAACACCAATGGGCAATTGGACATTGGGCTCTTCTGAGCCCATTTTTATTTTGTATGATCAGCCTCTCTTAAGGGATCGCTGAACTGGTAAAGAATTCCAGGCAACGAGCCGGCAACGGTAATCAAATAAAAAAGCAGGCTGATTACAACCCCTGTCTGGGGGTCAAGTCCAAACCATCTTGCTCCTTCGGCAAATACCAGTTCCCTGGTGCCTAACCCCCCACCGAGTGATAAGGGCAGAACGGAGATCACAGCCGAGGCCAGAAAGATAAAGATCCACTCATGTGTTTCCAGTGAAATACCCAGGCTTTTCATCAGGCAGTAAATGGCAATTACCTGTGCGATCTGCACCGCGAAACCCAGGAACAGGGTAGGCATAAAACCGGCAAGGAAATAAGGGAATAAAAACCTGACCAGGAAATAATACCCCGCAACCGCCAGGATTGCACCTGCGACCAGGAGCGTTTGAAAATCCCAGATAGCAGGCAGTAAAAATCCGTAAGCTGCAAGGATACATCCCAGGGCCAGCACTCCACTGAGCCGGTCGATCAAGACTGCCGCTGATAATTTTTTAAAACTGGTTTTATAACGTTTGTTCAGGAGAATCACTTTATAGGCATCACCGCTGATAGCGCCAGGCAGGAAGAGGTTGTAAAACATCCCAAGCCAGTAAAGCCTGGTGTTTCCTAAAGTAGAAAGCCGGAGACCGGCATTGGCAAAAAAAATGTTGAGCCGGTAAGCCGAAATGATCTTTGACAGAATAAAAAAAGCAAAGGCAATGATAAGCCAGGCCCAGTTTGCTGTACCCAGCGCCTTCAATGTGGCTTTGAAATCAATTTTAGTGGAGATATACCAGAAGCAGGCAACAGTAACGAGGATCTTCAGTAATAATTTGAGGAAATGAAACGCAGGATTTTTTTTACCGGTAGCTGGATCTTTTGTCATTAGATGGATGAATAACCCGGGGTGAAAATAAACGCAAATGGTATTAAATACAAAAAGACCTTCGCATACTGATCTTTAAGAGGGTACCTGAAAGTTAAAGCCAGATTAATTTAATTTGTATTAACAGCAAGCCTACTGGGATCATTTTATTTTGGTTCAAACCAATTGGCATGAGAATATTTCTACTGGCACTTCCCTTCATTTTCAGTTCCTGCCTCGTGGCACATTATACCAGGATCGGCAGCAGCCAGCTGGTACAGAATGAAAAAAACGATTTTGTTTTTGAAAATGATACACTTCGTGTGGTCTATAGTTTTAACGGAAGCGGTGGACCGCTGAGAATTTCAATTGAAAATAAAAGCCCGCATTCACTCCAGGTAGACTGGAAAAAATCTGCGTTGATCTCGGAAGGCCATGTAGCATCCTTTTACAGGC
>CBDUBK010000512.1:0-2450 GCA_965365375.1 uncultured bacterium
AGAGATCACCCTTCGTGGCCAGGTGTTACCGGTTGGCGGCATCAAGGAAAAAGTACTGGCAGCAAAGCGAGCAGGCTTGAAGGAAATCATCATGTGCTGGCAGAACCAGCGGGATGTGGAAGAGATCAATCCTGACTATATCAAAGGCCTGAGTTTTCATTATGTGAAGACGATGGGGCAGGTAATTGATATTGCTTTGCAGGATGCATAAGGAAAGCTATTTTTACTGACATCAACATTTGCAGTGCGCTCCAGTTTCCTTTTTATAATACTTCTTTCATTTCAATTCTGCCATAGCCAGACGCTGGGAGGCAATGCTGCTTTTTCTTTTTTGAAATTACCGGCAACCCCCATGCTCACAGCAGCAGGTGGCGTGAATGTTTCTTATCGCACAGATGATGTTGGACTCGCAGCCAACAATCCTGCTTTATTCAGACCTGCGCTTCATCATCACCTCAATCTTTCATTCAACGGTATGCCAGGTGCTATCAAAACCTATGCATTAACCGGATCACATTTTCATCATAAATCTGCCACCGGCTTTGGTGGCCAGGTTTATTTTATCGATTATGGAACCATACCGCAGACCGATGCTTCTGGTATCAGCAATGGAGATTTTCACCCGGTTGATTTCGTGGTTCAGGCTTCCGCTGCCAGGCAATATCTTGAAAGGTGGCATTATGGAGGCACATTGAAATTCATTCATTCTGCCTATGGGCAGTTCAGGTCATCTGCCATTGCGATAGACGCTGGTTTGCACTATGAAGACAGCAGTAATTTGTTTTTTGCAGGACTGGTCGCGAAGAACATGGGATTCCAGATATCTACTTATGCGGGGGAAAGAGAGGATATGCCTTTCGAACTGCAGGCCGGCATCACAAAAAAGCTGGCTAAAGCACCGTTTGGATTTTCATTCACCGCCCAGCAACTTCACCGTTTTAATATCCTGTATAATGATACGGTATTCAATAACGAAAATGATACCCGGATCAAAACCGGATTTTTCAATAAACTCTTTAATCATTTCGTGGTGGCTACCCATATTTACCTGGGCAATCATATTGAAGCAACGCTTGGGTACAACCAACTGAGAAGAACAGAATTGAATGCGGGTGCCACGGGTAATGGACTGAATGGATTTTCCCTTGGCATCAGGGCAAAATTCCAGAAGCTGCAGGTCATCTATGCAAGATCACATTACCAGCGGAATGTTTCCTATAACCAGCTGGGAATTACGCTGCACATGAGCCGCTTCTTTGGTGTTGGATCCCTTTAACTGAATAAGCGGTAGACCTCGAACGCCTCTGCAAGAGGAGCGTTGGCCTGCAGTCCGCGTACAACCGCTAATGAACGCGTAAAATCATCACTCATGTATTTACGGTGGGCCTGTGATTTGTATTCGGCCAGGGCTTTCTGTTTACTGCTTAATTGCTGCTCCGTGATCTTTTCAAAATAACTGGGTTGAAACCGGAAATTATTCCAGGGCAGTTCATAACCCAGCACATTGGCATTTTTGAATGCCCGCAGTCCTTCAGCATACACCACCTGGTGGTCCTGGTGCACGTCATGTTCGGCAGGAAGGAAAACTGTTTCAGGTGACAATTCCTGGTTCAATTTAATGAGCGCTTCCAGTATTTCCTGGCGATGAAATAATAACTGCCTCACTTCAAAATCATGGAATTTTACCTCCTGGATACCCAGCGCCTTGGTGGCGGCACGGCATTCTGTTGCAAGCGTATCCCCTGGCTGGTCTTTGGGTAAAGACTGTGAGCAGGTGGAGAAAGCGAGGTAGGTTACTTTTTTTCCTTCCGCGATGTATTTGGCTATGGAAGCCCCGCAACCCAGTTCACCATCATCGGTATGCGGCGCCAGTATAAGTATGTTTTTTGTATTCAGCATGTTGATGGATAAAATTAATGTAAAGCAGGTGAAAGAAAATATTCCTCAGTCAACCAGTAAACTCATTGAATCTTTCAGCATGGGTAATTTCTGACCAAACTGGCTGTTCAGGATGGTCCGGAACTGGTTTACATTGGTCATGCCTTTATAGAAGCCCTGGTAATTCCTGCCTGGAAGAAGCACACTGTTGAAATTCATAAAATGATAGGAAGGATCGTAGCCCTTGCTGTATTCACGGAACCCATGATCGCTCATGAAGATGATCACGGGAGGTTGTTTGGAATTTTGTATGATGAGGTCAATCATCTCCAGGAATTTCCTGTTGGAATAATGTAGGTATTCTATGTAAGCGTTTTTGTTATGATTGTTCTCATCTTTCAATAAAAATTCGAGGGGCATTGGCTTACCGTTGCGGTCAAAATAATAAGGATAGTGGGGCATAAGCAGGTGCGTGTACACCAGTTTTGGTTTGCTGCCGGAAGAGGTGGATATATCCTTGAGGTTTTCAATAATTCTTTCGTTGGATTCCAGCTGGTAATAAGTGATGCGTT
>CBDUBK010000513.1:0-2442 GCA_965365375.1 uncultured bacterium
TATCTGATAACATAGCAAAAGGAGAAAGTTATTTCTTCAATGAAGTACAAAGGATCAAGAACACCATTTACAAGATCAATGACGGCAAAAAATGGCTGGTTCTGATTGATGAATTATTCAAAGGTACCAATGTGCAGGATGCCATGAAATGTTCCCTTACTGTTATAAAAGGGCTGATCAAAATAAAAAATTCATTGTTCATCCTGTCCACGCACCTCTATGAAATAGGTGCGGAATTAAAGGACTATCCAAACATCTCATTCAAATATTTTGAGACCAATGTGATGGATGACCAGCTGGATTTTTCCTACCAGTTGAAAGAGGGCATCAGCAATGACCGGATCGGCTATGTGATCCTGAGAAGAGAGAAAGTAGTGGAAATGCTGGAGAAATTATGATGGGAGGATGGAAGCCCGCAAATAAAAACAATATCTTTTCCCCTGAATAAAAATAGGAATATGCTGAAAGCATTGACAGGATTGTGCTTATTGATCTCCCTGAACGGATTCTCCCAGGAGAAAGATGTTTTACATTACCAGTATTCTATTCTGCTGAGCGATCAATCCGATGTGATTGAAGGTTCAGCAAAGATTCTGTTGATTCCCAGGGCTAAAGATTCCCTCATCCGCTTTGATCTTGCCGGCCCGGATAAAGGAAAAGGAATGGTTGTTTCATCAGTAAAACAAAATGATAAAACGGAAAGAAGATTCAGGCAGCAGGGAAACCAGCTGGTCATATCAATGCCTTCATTCAGGACCGGTGATACCACCAGTCTTACCATCCGTTACAAAGGAATACCTGCAGATGGCCTGATCATCTCTAAGAATAAACATGGGGACCGCACTTTTTTTTCTGACAACTGGCCAACAAGAGCACAAAACTGGATCCCTTGTAATGACCGCCCGGATGATAAGGCCTCTTTCGAGTTTTTTGTTTCAGCACCTGCGCATTATTCTGTGATCTCAAATGGTGTGAAGATCAGTGAAGCGGTTTTGAAAAACGGTATGAGGCAGACCCACTGGAGGGAAATGATACCGCAGCCCACCAAGGTGATGGTGATCGGGGTGGCAAAATTTGCAGTAAAGGAATTTTCCGGTAACAATACCGGGATACCCGTGACAGCCTGGGTATACCCTCAGGACAGTGCCAAAGGATTTTACGATTATGCGGTAGTACCTGCGATGCTGGAATTTTTCAGCAAATATATCGGCCCGTATGCCTACCGGAAACTGGCTAATGTACAATCCACCACCATATTTGGCGGGATGGAAAATGCTTCTGCTATTTTTTATGCTGAAACTTCGGTTACAGGTGACCGCCAGTTTGAAGATGTCATGGCGCATGAAGTGGCGCACCAGTGGTTTGGTAATATGGCATCTGAAAAATCTTTCAGGCATCTGTGGTTGAGTGAGGGGTTTGCAACTTATCTCACCAACATCTACTGGGAACAGAAGTATGGCGCGGAAAAAATGAGGGAGCGGCTGGAGAAAGACAGGAAAGAAGTCATTGAATTTGCCGGCCAGCACCAGCATGGTGTAGTAGACAGCAGTTGCAGTAACATGCAATTGCTCAATACAAACAGTTACCAGAAAGGCGGCTGGGTGCTGCACATGCTGAGAAGAGAGGTGGGAGATAAAAATTTCCAGGATATTCTGAAAACATATTACCAGCAATATGCCGGAGGAAATGCTGACACAAGGGATTTTGAAGCCGTGGCTGAAAAAGTATCAGGCATGGAGCTTACCTGGTTTTTTGACCAGTGGCTTTACCGCCCAGGCATTCCCCGGCTTGAAATGGAAACCAGTGTAGGAAACGGTGTTTTTAATTTTTATGTGAAACAAAAAGGCCCGGTCTACCGCTTCAACCTTGAAGTGCATATTGTAATGGAAGATGGGGAACTTAAAAAAGAGGTTTTCGAAGTAAGCACAGCTTCTTCAGAATTCAAAGTACCCATCAAAGGCACTTCAGTAAGATTTTCCATCGATCCTGATGTGAATTTGCTGTACGAATTAAAAAAATAAACCCCGGGGTCAAAGTTCCGGGGTTAACATATTTGTTGTTATTGATCAACCTTCATCAAACCAGCATCGTCACCGGGTTCTCCAGGTATTTTTTGAAAGTCTGCAGGAAGGAGGCACCTACCGCACCATCCACACTCCTGTGATCACAGCTCAATGTGATCTTCATTACATTACTGACTCCAAATCCTTCTCCCTTGCGCACCACCACTTCTTTAATACGGCCTACAGCCATAATGGCGCTGTCGGGCGGATTGATGATGGCTGTGAATTCTTCTATATCCATCATTCCCAGGTTGGAAATGGTAAAAGTGTTGCCGGTAAATTCGTTTGGCTGCAATTTTTTACTTCTTGCCCTGCCCGAAAGCTCCTTGCTTTCAGCAGCGATCTGGCTTAAAGTTTTCTGGTCTGCGAATTTGATCAC
>CBDUBK010000514.1:0-2425 GCA_965365375.1 uncultured bacterium
GATCGCGGAAGCGGTGAAAACACTTGCCCCGGTGATCCTTTTTCCAAAAGGCACCTGGCATGCATTGAATGAGCTGAGTAAATCGGGCGCCAGCGGTATTGGTATCGACTGGACTATCAGCCCGGCTATGGCCAGGCAATTATCAGAGAACAGGATCACGCTGCAGGGCAATTTTGATCCGGCCAAACTTCTAGCACCCATTCCACAGATCAAAAAATGGGTGAAGGAAATGATCGATGAATTCGGCACACAACGATATATCGCCAACCTCGGACATGGCATCACACCGAATGTACCGGTGGATCATGCGAAGGCATTTGTGGATGCGGTGAGGGAGTACGGCACGTGAGGCGTGAAACCGGAGAAATGGTGAATGGTGAATGGTGAATAGGGTACTAAAGAACGGCTACTATTCATTATTCATAAATTGTAAATCCAGAAGAAGTTGGAATTCACCATTCACCATTCACGACTCACGATTCACGTCTCACGAAATAAAACTACATTATGAACTACAAACAAACCTGGATACAATACATTCATTCCCTGCAGGACAAAATATGTGCTGCGCTGGAAGAAGTGGATGGTAAAGGAAAGTTCCGGGAAGACCAGTGGGAAAGACCGGAAGGCGGTGGCGGTAAGACGAGGGTCATCATGGATGGAGCCGTATTTGAAAAAGGGGGCGTGAATACTTCCGTGGTTTTTGGTGAGGTGACAGAGGCGATGAGAACACAACTAAAGATCAATGGCGCCAAATGGTTTGCCTGCGGTCTTTCTCTCGTGATCCATCCTTTCAATCCCTTTGTTCCAACCATCCATTGCAATTACAGGATGTTTGAATTGTATAATGAAAAGGATGAAGTAATAGACCGGTGGTTTGGTGGCGGTACCGACCTTACTCCTTATTATTTATTTGAAGAAGACGCCACACATTTTCACAGGACCTATAAAAATGTCTGTGAACAGTTTGATGAACATTTTTACCCGTTGTTCAAACTGGAATGTGATAATTATTTCGTGAACCACCACCGCAATAATGAAAGAAGAGGTATCGGCGGAATATTTTATGATTACCAGGGCAGGCTCAGTAAAACGCCGGCAGATGAAACACAGCGCTGGATGGATTTTGGCATGGCCTGCGGTAATGCTTTTACAGATGCTTATTTACCTATCGTTGAAAAAAGAAAAAGAATGGACTTCAGTCCTTCCAATAAATACTGGCAGGAGATCAGGAGAGGCAGGTATGTGGAGTTCAACCTGGTACATGACCGGGGCACTTTGTTCGGTTTAAAAACCAATGGAAGAATTGAAAGCATATTAATGAGCCTTCCTCCTACTGTCCGTTTTGAATATAATTACCAGCCTGCTCCTGGCAGTGAAGAAGAAAAACTGCTGAAAGTTTGCTTGCAGCCGGAAGACTGGGTTTGATTTGCAGGTAAGGCCTGTATAAAAAAAGATAAGATGATATTACAAAGAAGAAACAGGATCCTCAGGGCCACACCAGCCATCAGGAGCATGGTCGCGGAAACCCAGCTTACACCCAGTGATTTCATTGTTCCTCTTTTTATTGATGAAGGTGAGAACGTGGAAACAGAGATCGCTTCCATGCCTGGCTATTACCGGAGGAGTATTGATCTTACAGTAAAAGAAGTGAAAGAACTCTGGAGCATGGGCATCAGGAGTGTTCTTTTGTTTATCAAATGCAGGGATGAATTAAAAGATAATACCGGGAAGGAAGCCTGGAATGAAAATGGACTGATGCAGAGAAGCATCAAAGCTATTAAAGACCTGGTACCGGGTATGTATGTTATGACGGATGTGGCACTTGACCCTTATTCTTCCTATGGTCATGATGGCATTGTTGAAAACGGCCAGATCGTAAATGACCCTACTGTTGAAGCATTGGTGAAAATGAGTATTTCACATGCGGCTGCAGGTGCCGATATGGTAGCACCAAGCGATATGATGGATGGACGTATCGGTGCCATCCGTGCAGGACTGGAGGAAAATCATTTTACCAATGTGGGTATCATGGCGTATAGTGCCAAATATGCTTCCTGTTTTTATGGCCCCTTCCGCGATGCGCTGGATTCAGCCCCGGGTTTTGGTGATAAAAAAACTTACCAGATGGATCCAGCCAACAGGACAGAAGCGGTAAAGGAAGCATTGATGGATGTGGAAGAAGGCGCGGACATCGTAATGGTAAAACCAGGCCTTCCCTACCTTGATATTGTAAGGGAAGTAAAGAATGCGGTACATGTTCCTGTTAGCGTTTATAATATCAGCGGCGAATACGCCATGATCAAGGCCGCGGCTAAAATGGGATGGCTCAATGAGGACCAGGCTATCATGGAAACACTCACCTCCATCAAAAGAGCAGGCGCTGATCTTATAGCAACTTATTTCGCGAAAGACGCTGTTAAAC
>CBDUBK010000515.1:0-2425 GCA_965365375.1 uncultured bacterium
GCGAAATGGATGCAGGTGAACAGGCAGCTTTTTCCGCACAAATGGAATCTGACCCTGTCCTGAAAGCACAGGTTGCAGAAGCAAGGCTTTTATTCCTGGGTATAAAAGAATCAGCACTCAGGACTGAGCTGGATGCATTTCATAAAGAACTTCCGCAAAAACAAAAAACAGGCACCACCCGTACCATGTTTTCAAATAAAACATGGCTGGCAGCGGCATCCATCATCCTGCTGGCCCTTGTTTCTTTTTTATGGATCTATAACCGCGATGCAAATGAAGAAAAACTTTTTGCCAAATATTACGAAGCAGATCCCGGGCTGATGACTACCATGGGAATTGCTGAAGATTATGAATTTAACCGGGGTATGGTCGATTACCGTTCCGGAAAATACACGGAGGCCATTAAAAGGTGGGAGCCAATTGCTGCTGCACAACCACTTCGTGATACACTTCAGTATTTCCTTGGTGTGGCACACCTCGCGGCAGGTAATACTGCATCCGCCATTACATACCTTAATAAACTGGTTCTTTCCGAATCGGCTTTTAAAGAAGATGCTTACTGGTACCTGGGCCTGGCAAAACTAAAAGCCGGAGAGAAGGAAGAAGCCAAAAAATGGATCCGGATTGCCGACCATCCCATGAAGGAACAACTCCAGGATGAGCTGAAATAAAATGATGTCCAAAGCCTCCAGATATTTATTTACACTATTGTTTCTCCTGTCAGTGCAAATTGTTTTTGCACAGACACCGGCATTGCGCGCAAAGCTGGAAGACCTGCTTGATAAAAAAGCATTCCAGCAGGCAGATACCCTGGTGCAATCGGAGCTGGGATATTATTTTAAGAACGGGCCTCTTGATTCCATTCCCGGACTGGTGCTTTACCTGGGAAGGGTTACGCATAAAAGATTCAATGCAGAAATTGCGATACAAAAAGTAAACCTGCTGCTCACAAAACTAAAAGGCCTTCAGCCCGGACCGGCTATTTTATCAGCCGCCTATGCTGAAGCGGGTGAATTTTTTGGTGCAGTCGGAATGAATGACCTGGGTTATAAAGCAAATGAAGAAGCCTACCAGCTGGCCCTTCAGATTCCGGGTAAGCCGCAACTCAACCTGGCCATCATTGATTCTGATATGGGCACATTCGCATTCAGGATGGGTGATATTGCTGTTTCATCAAAACACCATCGCCGTGCACTGGCTATTTTCCAGAACATGCCCAGGCCTGATTATGACAGGTTGTATACAGGCTGGAACAACATGGGCGGAATCATGTGGATGGCATCCAAAACAGACAGTGCGCTTTATTATTTCAATCTTGCCCTGGGTGCACTGGAGAAAATGGACCAGTCTCCCATCAACAAATATTACCGTCCGGCTGTATTGATGAATAACCTTGCCGCACTTTATAATATTGAGGGCAATACCACCCGTGCCATCGAGGCAATGAAATCAACCATTCAGAATCTCAGGATCTACCTTTCTATAAAAGAAACGGTTCCCAAAAAAGCAAATACCGTCAGTTTTCAATACGAGGCTACAGATAATCTCGCGGGCATCTATAAAGAACTCGGAGATTATACGCAGGCGCACCAGTTGCTGATGTATTCCTACCAGCAGAAACAAAAGAATGAAGAAGGCAATCCAACGGGAGTCTATTATTCTCAGATCCTGCTGGGGCAGTTGTATTATGCCATGAGGGATCATAGCAAAGCACTGGATTTCCTTACCCTTGGTCTTTCCAACATGGCCAAAGCTGATGGGGATAATCTTACCTGGCAGGCAGATGCTGCCAGTACCCTTGCTTTGTTGCATGATGAACGCAAGCAAACCATACTGGCAGATCATTATTACCAGATGGCCGACAGTCTTTATGAAGCCGCATTGCAGGGATCTTATGATGATATCTATCTCGATTTTTTACGCAATGCCGCACTTTTTTACGCGGAGAATGAAAGGTTACCGGTAGCCTTGCAAAAAGCAGATAAGGGATACCGTTATGTTACAAAAGCACAGGGCAGTGAGACCCTGCTCGCTTTTTACCAGTTGTTGAACCTGGCAGAAGTTTACCTGCTTGCCGGCAGGTACCAGCAATCACTGGAAGCCAGTACAAAAGGTATCAGTATCGTAGAAAAAATTGCAGCGCAAAGCGGGAATAAACTGGACTCGGTAAAAACAGAACTGAAAAAACCAAAAGCAGTTTTGCTGAATGCAAAAGCAAAGTATGCGCTGCTGGCAAAAAAAGATGTTCCCGCACTTTCATCATTACTGAATCAGTTGAATGCGGCCCTGGACATCCTTGAAAAACGGAAGAGTTTTTTGAATGATACAAAGGATATCAGCCTTTTAATGGCGGATCATGCTGACCTCGTGAGCTATATCAAAAAAATTAATCTTGAATTGCACCAGCTCACCAATGACCAGGGTT
>CBDUBK010000516.1:0-2423 GCA_965365375.1 uncultured bacterium
GCCTGAATGGCACACTGTACCACCTGGAAAATAAGATCGCATTAGACCAGCAAAGGAAATTGAACCTTAGCCAGACCGCTGCAAGAGGCAGTGTACAGCAACGTTTCAAACTTCCCTTGAGTATAGCCGCCGAACTAAGTGCCTATTATAATTCCCGCAGGCTGGTGGGCGCAAATGAAATCCTACGAGCTACCAGCCAGGTGGATATTGCTTTTTCAAAAAACCTATTGAATAAAAGGGCAGTGATCAGGCTTGCTTTCAATGATATTTACAAGGGTACCCGAACCAGGTCCGAACAACGGTTCGAAGGATTTTATATGCGCAGTTATGGATATTATGAAACAAGACAGGTACGGATCAATTTTACTTACCGGCTTGAAGGAAAGAATGCCAAAGCACCCAGGAACCGCAGTTCGGCATCTGAAAACGAGAATAGCAGGATCAGGAATTAGGTTTCCCAGGCAATTTATTTATCTATGGGTGGTATAAAAGCCTCAGTGAAGCCACCATATTTTTGTTTTTGAATTGTTCTTCTTTATTCACGTTAAGCAAGCCAGGTGTAAATCTTAATCCGACCCCGATATTGTTCCTGAACCGGTAACCCAGTCCCAGTGGTATCCCCAGGTCAAACTTCCTCACTTCATCTTTAATGTCGGTTGTGGTAGCTCCTTTTTCTTTTGCACTGAGCAAAATGCCTGGCTGAACACCGGCTTCAGCAAAGAACCCTGTTTTTTCTTTCTGGTATTGGGCAACAATGGGAAAGTTGAGATAATTCAGCCTCGACTTTTTCGTTTGGCTATTGTAATCTCCTCCCGGCACATAATCTGAAGATTCATACTTGCCACCCTGCATGGAATAAACTGCACCGAGTCCGATCCCGATCTCATCAGATAAGGACATGAGCTGGGTCTGCACGCCAAATTGTAATCCCAATAAAGGATCATATTTGGGATATTCCCCGGATTTGTTTGAAAACAGTGCACCCACTGTAAAATCATAACCGCCATCGGTTTTCTTTTTTTTATCCTCGTCAAATCCCGGGCTGTCATTCTTTCTGATCTGTTCAGAACCGGGAATGGCTTCCTGCTGTAAAGTTTTGCTTTCCTGGGATTTTTTCTGGATCATCATGGTTTCAATTTTTAAACGTTGCAGGTAGGCAGTATGATCATCCGTTTTAATTGAAACTGAACTGCTGAATTGTGGACGAAAATCTTTTTTTGATTGTGCAAAAACCATATTAAAATGGATAATGATTACGGCCAGCATGAGTAATTTTTTCATGACATATGTTTTAATAATTAAAAGACTGTTTGTTATTTGAAGGTTACCGTTTGCGTGTCGACGTTATGGCGCGGTGAGGTAAACCTGCCAAAGCTGACCATGGTGGATAAATCTGAACCGTTCCTGGAAAGTATTTGCAGGTCTCTGTATAATCCGCAGGGAGAACCACCCCGACCCAGGATAAAGGGAAATTTCACCCGGCTGACCGGGAGTTTTTCAATACCGGGCAGGGAGTTAAATACCGCCAGCGCATAATCATAACAGTTGAATTTGCGGAGATGGTATTTTTTTGAAGACAGTTCCCTGCATTTTTCCAGCACAAGGTGAAATTCATCTTTTGTCAGTTGTTTTCGTAAAGCGGCATCATATTCCCTGGAGCTGTTATCAAGGATCTTGGATCTTACCTGCGATACGAGGCATGATACCGGTACACGCGGGTAAAAACCAAATGATCTTGAAACAGCAAGGCCTGTTTCCTGATCTGTTTTCGTCAGGGTGAGAAATACATGACCAGGTTCCCCTTTATAATATACACGTTCGGGATTTTCATTTAATGGCACATCCACGCAAATAGTAATTGAATATGCAGCGTCAGTTATGGGATAGAAAACCTGGAGCAGTTCATTTACAGGCTTCGTTGAAACAGTCTCCCTGTGCGCTTTTTTTGCTTTCTTTTCTGCCTGTGCAAGTAGCACTGCAGGCGCCATCATTAAAAAAATGAGAGGGAAAAACCAGTGAGTCCATCCCCGGCTTTGCTGGTTGTTTATGATTTCAGGCATAACAGTAAGTTTGGTTTGAATAGTTGTTTGCTGGATTCATCAGATAATCTTTTTCAAAACTAGTGTCAGGAAGGAGCGGTATCAATACCGGGAAAGGCTGGTTTTCATGCCGGTAAAATACCTGAATGGAGGTAGATATAGCCAGGAAGGAAAAGGTTATTTTAGTATTAGCCCACCAACATGAAATTGTGTTTCAATATTTATGTGATACTGCTCTTACCGGTTTTCCTGCTGGCGCATGAGACATTTGCCCAAAAGCATGAAAAGGAAAATGACAGCCTGGAAAAATACCTGCGTACAGCGAAAGAAGACACGAATAAGGTCATTGCTCTTATAGTCCTGGGAAATAACCTCGAATGGACA
>CBDUBK010000517.1:0-2421 GCA_965365375.1 uncultured bacterium
CGGTAGCCAATGGGATGGTAATCGAAAGAAGCATATCCCCTGGTCTGTGATTTCAGCTTATCATAAAAATCAAATACGATTTCGGTGAGCGGCATTTCAAAAGCCAGTTCAACCCTGGTAGGTGTGAGATAACTCTGGTTGATCAGGTTGCCCCTCTTGCCAAGACAAAGAGTCATGATATTCCCGATATACTCAGGCTTGGTAATGATCTGTGCTTTGATATAAGGTTCTTCGATCCGGTCTATCTTTACCGGGTCAGGCATCTGTGTGGGGTTGTTCACGATCACTTTTTCACCCTTGGTCGTGTAGGCAATAAAACTTACGTTGGGCACCGTGGTGATCACAGTCTGGTTGAATTCCCTTTCCAGCCTTTCCTGGATGATCTCCATGTGCAGCAATCCGAGGAAGCCGCAACGGAAACCGAAACCGAGCGCCTGTGAAGTTTCCAGTTCGAAAGTAAGTGATGCATCATTCAGCTGCAGTTTGTCCATGCAGTCGCGCAGCTCTTCAAATTCATCAGTATTTACAGGGAAGATACCCGCGAACACCATGGGCTTTACTTCCTGGAAACCTTTGATAATCTCCTGCGTGGGATTGAGTGCGTTGGTAATGGTATCACCCACTTTTACTTCCTTGGCATTTTTGATACCGGTAATGATATAACCAACATCACCGGCGAATACTTCTTTCTTTGGTTCGAGACCAAGTTTAAGGATACCCACTTCATCAGCCTCGTATTCCTGGTTGGTGGAAACAAATTTGACCTTGTCGCCTTTTTTAAGTGAGCCATTCAGGATCCGGTAATAAACAATGATCCCGCGGAAGCTGTTGAACACACTGTCGAAGATCAGGGCCTGCAAGGGTGCCTGTGGATTTCCTTTTGGTGCGGGGATCCTTGCCACGATAGCTTCCAGGATTCCGTCCACACCAATACCCGTACGGCCGCTGGCAAGCAGGATGTCCTCGGGCTTACACCCGATCAGGTCAATGATCTGGTCTTTTACTTCTTCAATCATGGCGCCATCCATATCAATCTTGTTGATCACCGGGATGATCTCGAGGTCGTTATCGATGGCCAGGTATAAATTGGATATGGTCTGGGCCTGTATACCCTGGGTGGCATCTACCAGTAATAATGCGCCTTCGCAGGCAGCGAGTGCACGGCTCACTTCATAACTGAAGTCCACGTGACCGGGTGTATCAATCAGGTTGAGGATGTATTCCTCGCCATTTTGTTTATAATTGATCTGGATAGCATGGCTCTTAATAGTAATGCCTTTTTCACGCTCCAGGTCCATGTCATCAAGCACCTGGTCCATCATTTCCCGCTCACTGATGGTATTGGTGGTCTGCAATAAACGGTCAGCAAGGGTGGACTTACCGTGGTCAATATGGGCGATGATGCAAAAATTCCGGATATTCTTCATGTTCTTAAGCCCCTTTTCGGGAGGTGCGAAGGTAAAGTATTTGCGCTTGTGTAGGGAGCCGATTTAAAGGGCGGAATGCGTTTTTTGCGTTAAAAATGAGGCTAAAACTAAAGAAGGAAGCGTTGTAACAGGCCTGCATTCAGTTGGATTATAAGGTTGCCTGTTTTGGGAGAAGTTTAAATGCCCAATTCAGCTCTGGTTTTTTTGGTAAGCCTGGCTTTTACCAGTTCGTAACTTGATAAAATATATGATTTCCATTCATTGCTTTTTAAGGTCGAAGCTTTGCTCACCAAAACCCACTTGGCCCTGGCCATGTAGGGGGCTGGTGTAAAACCGGGTTGCTGGCTCAGGGTTTCGTAATCTTCATCGGGAACCTTGAAGGAACATTTGAAGGGAGGATCCAGGGAAACGACACAAAACATTTTAAAACCAACAGAAAACACCAGGTCATGATCCCATTTTACATCTTCGGTAACGGCAGGCAATGAAAGACAGATTTCACGAAGAGTTTCTATATCCATGATTAAAAGTAAAAAAAATCCGGGCCGCAATTAAAAAAGGGGTTTTGTTATATTTAGTAAACACATTCGGATTTACTGATGGCTGCGCGGATTTTATTTTTTATATGCCTGCAATTTATTTTCCTTGAGCCCTTAGCCCAGCAACTCCCTTTTACTAAATACACTTCCAAGGATGGCCTTATTTCTGACAGGATCACCGCGATCTCACAGGATGAAAATGGATTTATGTGGTTTGGTTCTTTTTTCGGAATCAGTTTTTACGATGGAATCCGGTTCCGCAAGATTGATCTGCCTGCCAGGCAGGCAAACAAATATGTCAACTTCATTGCTTCAGCTAATGGGAAAACCTATGCAGGTTTTTTATTCAATGGTGGACTGATGGAATATGATCACGGCAAGACGAAGAGCTATTTTGCAGGCGGAAAAGATTCGGCAAGTATCAATGAATTCACCTGTCTTTATAATAATGGCAA
>CBDUBK010000518.1:0-2418 GCA_965365375.1 uncultured bacterium
CACCGCGAAGAACACGATGGTGAAGAACAGATCTGGCTCCCCGGCGGGAAAGGGGGATTGGGGAATACGAATTTCAAAACTCCAACCAACCAGGCGCCTGAACATGCCCAACCCGGGCTGCCCGGCATAGAAGGCTGGAAAGTGCTTGAATTGAAGGTGCTTGCTGATGTGGGACTGGTAGGTTTTCCCAATGCGGGCAAATCAACTTTATTATCCGTGATCACCGCGGCAAAACCCAAGATTGCGGATTATGCTTTCACTACGCTGACCCCGCAACTGGGTATGGTGGAATACAGGGATGCGAAAAGTTTTTGCATTGCGGATCTTCCCGGGATCATCGAAGGTGCCGCTGAAGGAAAAGGTTTAGGTCACCGCTTTCTCAGGCATATTGAAAGAAATTCTGTTTTGCTTTTTTTAATTCCTGCCGACAGCAAGGGTCACCGGAAAGAATTTGACATACTGCTTAACGAACTGGAAGAATACAATCCTGAATTGCTGCACAAACAATTTGTAATTGCGATCAGCAAATCGGATATGCTGGATGAAGAGCTCACAAAAGAGATCAAAAAAGAACTGCCTGAAAATATCCCTCATATTTTTATTTCTTCCGTCACGCAGAAAAATATACAGGAGTTAAAAGATTTGCTGTGGAAGGTTTTGAATGAATCGGAATTCACCAGCCGGTAACTTAAATAATCATTTTCGAAATTTCCTTTGCCTGCTCGGAGACCTTTGCGGTTCCTGGATTTTTTTCATCCAGCCTTCGCTGTAGCTACTGCTGGCACAGCGCAGAGAAAAGGAGAACGCAGAGAATACGCAGAGATAAATTTCAAGTCTTTTATCTTGTTTACAATTAATACTGTTTTGGATTTGAATATGATAGCCGGGAAGTCGGGAAGACGGTAAGTAGTGTATCAAAATCTAAAATTTATCAAGGGAGTGTATAGTTTGAAAACTCATACTATGAAACACTGCTTACCGTCTTCCCGACTTCCCGGCTATGCCTTTTTTTTGTAAAAATCAAAACAAATCCACATCAGGCCACGGTGTATTTGGATTATTCACCGCAGGCCATAACAAACCATCCATATCAGTCAGGTAACTATTCGAAACAGCCCTTGTATTAGTCAGTATCACCCAGTTAAAACCATTGTTCGCTCTTACGATCATAGTAGCCGTACCAGGCAGGCTGCCCATATGCCACCAGTTATTTACATTATTCACACTCCAGCCCAGTCCATAATTTGCAACAGAAGAAGGTGCTACCATGGTAGTGATGGATGCAGAGGAAAGAATATCAGGCTTGGTATTGAAACCATCAACTCTTACCAGCAATTTTGCAAGGTCTGTAGCACTGGCGATCCATCCTCCATGCGCATCCATTCTCGCGATTTTATAGATGTATGGGTTCTGTCCGCCCTGTCCATAATATTTTACTTCGTTTGTTTTGCGTTCTGCCTCAGTATCACCCCCAATACTCATACTGGTAATGCCTGCAGGCTGCAGCACATTGGTTTTTACATACTGCTCATAGGTCTGACCCGATATTTTTTCGATCACGCGACCCAGTACCGCGTATCCAAAATTGGAATACGCATAGTTGGTACCCGGAGCATGTGAGAGCGGGCGGTTGTTCAAGGTCCATGAAATAAGCTGCGCATGAGACATGGCAGGATTGGTGAACATGGGATCATTGCCGTCATTCGGCCAGCCGCCTGCTGTATGTTGCAGCAATTGTCTAACGGTAATATTGGTAATGTTTGCACCGTAAGGCGTGTTTCCATACGTAGTGCCCAGGATATTGCCGGTACCAAAAACCTTTGCATCCAGGTTGAGTTGTCCTGCTTCCACCATTTTCATGATCGCAATACCTGTGATGGGTTTCGAAACACTGGCAATCCGGAAAAGACTGCTATTGGTGACATCGGTGCCCGCACCCACATCAGCCTTGCCATAACTTTTTGCATATACCAGTTTGCCGTTTTTAGTGACAGCGAGCGAAAGCCCCGGTACATTATGATTCGTCATAAAGCTGGCAACAGCATTGTCGACCTGGGGAACATTTGCCGGAGGTGGTGGCGCCGGAGGTGTAGTTTTATCTTTTTTGCAGGCTAAAAGGCTAATCGCCAAAGTCAGTGCCAGGAACATATTTTTCATGTTTGCCAATTTTTGATGAATCTATATCCTGTACCAGGAGAAGTCAATCACCCGTTGGGGTAATTTCCATGATAAACAGGTTAGAGATAGATTATCGTATTCAATTACTCATCATCATCAAAATTGGATATTTAATTTTTTGAGGGGTTTCATGCAAAAATCAGCCTCCGCTTAAGCTTGCGCCTCCGCTAAAGCTTCAGCGAAGGCTGGCTTTCCAGGCTATCTCTTTTAATTTAAAAGCCTGCCTTCAACAGAAGCCAG
>CBDUBK010000519.1:0-2411 GCA_965365375.1 uncultured bacterium
AAATATATTACCAGCGTTTATTTGATATTCCAGTGGTAAACGACCAATCCCGGACTTACTGGATGCTTAATGAACTTGATGGTTATGCTAAGGAACCGCTGGTAAGTAAGGGGAAAGGCAGTAATAAGGGAATTGATTTTTCAATAGAAAAATTTTTCACCGGTGGCTTTTTCACCATTGCGTCTTTCTCTGTGTTTAAATCCACATATGAACCCTTAAACGGCAAGACATATTCAACCAGGTTCAATTCAGGCAGCAGCGGATCATGGACGGCGGCAAAAGAATGGACTATGAAAAAAAACAAAGTGCTGCAGGTTGGCTGGAAGATGATCTATAATGGGGGGCTTCCTTTAACACCTCTTGCAGCGAACCAGCAATCTTCACGTGAAGCGGTACTTGATGAGTCAAGACCTTATTCAGAAAAAGTCCCGGCATATTTCCGTACCGATGGCAGGATTTCCCTGCGTAAGGATAAAAGCAGGCTCTCCTGGCAGCTGGCCATTGATATACAGAATGTATTTGGAATTGAAAATGTGGATGGCCTCAGCAGGCGATACGATCCTTCTGTTAACCAGTGGATCTATAAAACACAATCAGGTTTTGTGCCGATACTGAGTTACCAGATTGATTTTTGATCTGAATAGGATGTTTATCAAAGCCAATATGGCTTGATAATTATTGAAGGTTTTCGATTCTTGATAGAGTTCAGTCACACAAAAGGCACGGGAGCAATGAAAGCTGCATTCACCATTCACCATTCACCATTCATATACCCATTCTTTGTTTCATCGCTTCATAAAGGATCATCCCGGTGGCAACTGAAACATTCAATGATTCAAAACCGCCGCTCATGGGGATTTTGAATTTTTCATCACTGGCTTTCAGCAGCGCGGGGTAGATACCTTTTTCTTCGCTTCCCATAATAATGGCGAGAGGTTCACTGAAATCAATTTCAAAAACTTTTTTAGTGGCCGTCATTTCACTGGCCAGCACTTTGATTCCGTTAAGGTGTAATTCATCCACTGCCTTGAGCAGGCTGTTCACCCTGCAGATGGTGAGTTTTTCGAGAGCACCGGCCGAGGTAAGAATCGCATCTTCATTGAGGGCTCCTATACCTTTGTCAGGTATAATGATGGCCTGCACACCTGTGCAATAGGCTGTCCGGGCAATTCCCCCTATATTCCTGATATCAGTTATTCCGTCAAGGACCAGGAACAAGGGAACCTCGCCTTTTTCAACTACCCAGGATATCACCTGCTGCAATTCCTGGTACTGCACGCGGGATATTAATGCAATCACACCTTCGTGGTCATCGACATTAAAACCGTTCAGTTTTTCCACCGGCACATAATTCACAGGCACCAGCTGCTTTGCCGCAAGATTCCTGATCTGGCTGATGGCCTCTCCCATTGATTTATTATTGAGATAGATCCTGTCAAGAGGTTTACCGGTTGTAAGCGCATCCATGACCGCTTTCCTTCCAATGATCATGGAAGATTTTTTTGGCCTTTGCGGAGATCTGAAATTTTTCACTTGGTAAATTTAGGTGAGTTGGATTCAGCAAAAATCTAACGTTTCTGCCGGCGGAGTGTAAAAGGCCAGGACAATAAAAGATACAGCATCACAGCGCCTGCCAGCACAAATTTGATGGCCGCGCACCAGAATACCACTTCCAGCAGCGAGGTTTTGAACCTGTCATTCCAGATGAGGATCAAAAGGAAATTCTCAAATACATCAAACAGTCCGGCTGAAACAGCAATGGTGCTGAAAATGTTTGACCATTTCTGCCACTGGGTTTTGTAGCTGATGTATTTGCAGGCTGCTACGAGGAACCAGGTGTAGGCCGCAATGAATATAAAATCCAGGTAGATATTGGTCATCACCACATGGTGGTTCAGGAAAAGCCTGAGCTGGTTGAAACGTTCCGCCGTTCTTGCGAATTCAATATCAATAATTCCCTTCGGGCTGATTGGTGTAACAAGGCTGCTGCCCTGCCAACGCATGATAATTATGGAAATGATCAGAAGCGCAAATGAAATCAAAAGATTTCTCTTCATAACCGAAAATAAAAAACCTCTGTCACAAGAACAGAGGTTGTAAGCTGGTTTTGCAAAACTTATTTAATACCGAAGGCTTTTTTGACCTTTGGAACATAATCGAGTTTTTCCCAGGTAAAGAGTTCCACTTTCTTGGAGATCTTTTTACCACCGGGTTGAACAAACTCCTTGGTAACCACTTCCGGTTTGCGGCCCATGTGACCATAAGCTGCAGTTTCGGAATAGATGGGATTACGCAGTTTCAGGCGCTGCTCAATGAAGTAGGGTCTCATGTCAAAAATGCTTTCCACGATCTTGCTGATCTCACCATCACCCAGTTCCACTTTGGCAGTGCCATAAGTGTTCACATTGATA
>CBDUBK010000520.1:0-2396 GCA_965365375.1 uncultured bacterium
TCACGGTCCCGGCTCAGCCGGGACGGGTTCGAGTCCCGTCCGGTCCGCAATAAGCCTTACAGAAATGTAAGGCTTATTTGTTGGTCAACTGGCCAAAAACTCAGGATTTTTTCTTCAAAAAATTCTCCAGTCATAATTTCAATAGATGAAGGCCTTCCCCGTCTGGTTTTAAATGGATAATTTTAAACATAACCAGGCCCCTGCCATGCTGAGAATCTTTTTGATCTTTTTATTTTTTACATCCCTCACCTCCTGCCGGGATGAATTTGAAATGGAACTCAAATCCTCAGACAAGGCGCTGCTGGTTGTTGAAGGTGTACTGAATGCAGGAAGCGGGCCTACCACCATCAAACTTTCACAATCCACCTCTATCTCTGATCCCGTATCGTTTCGCCCCATATCCAATGCAGTAATGAATGTGGAAGCTTCCGATGGCACCCTCTACCCTTTAACTGCTACCGGCAATGGCAATTATATCCATAACCAGCTACCCCTGGTTTTCGGAGCACAATACCGGCTCAATATCAGGATCAATAACAGTGAGTACCAGTCAGATTTTATAGAAGCACGCCGAACCCCGGAGATCGACAGCATCAGCTGGAAAAAAGATGTGGATGGCATGCTGCTGATGGCCAGCACACACGATGCCGGTAATAATACCCGCTATTATAAATGGGATTTTGATGAAACCTGGGAGATCAGGTCCTATTTCGCTGCCATGTTTGAATATACAGGAGGCACCACCATAGTTCCCGTACAATCACCGGTGAATTACCGTTGCTGGAAATATTCCAGTTCCACCAGGATAAGCCTTGGTTCATCAGCACAGCTGCAATCAGATGTGATCAATGAAGCCACCGTACATTTTATAGAAAACGGATCTGAAAAGGTCAGTGTACGTTACAGTATGCTCCTGCGCCAGCAAAGCATCACAAGAACAGCGCATGAATATTTTACACTGATGCGCAAGAACACAGAATCGATCGGTTCCATCTTTGACCCGCAACCTTCTGAACTCAAAGGAAATATCTATTGCCTCACAGATCCTACCGAAGGAGTACTTGGTTATTTAACTGCTGCTAACATTTCAGAGAAAAGAATTTTTATTACTGCGCAGCAGGCTAACTGGAGTTATTCCCAAAGCTGCTTCTATGAAGAAGTACCTAATAATGCCAGCTCAATTGCACAATACGTCCCTGAATTCCTTCCCTGGTCGGCCAAGGAATCTCCTTCAGGTTCTATCATCTCCTATTATATGTCTCCTGCCCATTGCGTGGATTGCAGGAAACGGGGTGGTAACCTGGCGATGCCTGGTTATTGGTAGAGTAATTCCGAGTTCAAAGTTGAAAGTTCAAAGCCAGAGTCCGCGGCTCGTAGATATCGGAAAAAATCATGAACCTGACTTTGCGTCTTTCTTTGCGTGCTTAGCGTCCTTCGCGGTTAACATAAAATCAGTTCTATTGTAAAAACAGGCTAAACAAATTAACAACCCCCATTTTGAAGCATGGTAATCATAATTCCTTTAGCTTTTTATATTGTCATGCGAAAAATCCTTCAATAGAAAGATATCTTTCTCCCGTATCATAATTGTAAGTGAGGATCTTTGATCCCTTTGGAAGCTCAGGCAGTTTCTTCGCAACAGCTGCCAGCGCAGCACCTGTTGATACACCTGCCAGTATACCCTCTTCCTTAGCCAGCCTGCGTGCATATTCATAGGATTCATCCTTTCCTACCGTGATCACCCCATCAAGTGCAGGTACATTGAGAATGGATGGAATAAAACCGGCACCCAACCCCTGTATCGGGTGCGGTGATGGACTTCCCCCGCTTAACACCGGTGAAAGTTCAGGTTCCACTGCAAATACTTTCAAGGCTGGCATTTTCTTTTTAACTACTTCAGCAATTGCCGTGATATGTCCCCCTGTTCCCACACCTGTAATGACATAATCAAGACCTCCACCAAAATCATTGATGATCTCCTGCGCTGAGGTAGTCCTGTGGATCTCCACATTGGCTGCGTTATCAAATTGCTGCGGTATCCATGCGTTAGCTGTTTCAGCAGCCAGTTCTCCTGCCTTTTCAATAGCGCCTTTCATGCCTTTTTCCCTTGGTGTCAATACAAACTCGGCGCCGTAAATGGACATGAGCCTTCTTCTTTCTATGCTCATGCTTTCGGGCATCACGAGAATCAACTTATACCCTTTCACTGCCGCAACCAGTGCAAGACCGATCCCCGTATTGCCGGATGTGGGTTCAATGATCACACTGTCTTTTTTGAGTATGCCTTTCTTCTCGGCATCTTCGATCATGGAAAGCGCGATGCGGTCCTTGATGCTCGCACCCGGATTCTGCCTTTCAAGCTTTATCCATACTTCATGATCCTGTCCGAATAATTT
>CBDUBK010000521.1:0-2394 GCA_965365375.1 uncultured bacterium
GCAGCTATTGCCTGCTCATGGCCTATTCACACGTGGCGCATGACTGTATCGTGGGTGATCATGTGATCCTCGCGAATGGCGTGCAGCTGGCAGGTCATGTTGAAGTAGGAGATTATGCCATCATTGGCGGACTTTGTGGTGTTCAGCAGTTTACCCGTATTGGCAAGCATGCTTATGTGGGCGGGCAAAGCGCCATCCGCAAAGATGTGCCTCCATTTGTAAAAGCAGCACGTGAGCCTATCAGTTATATGGGCATCAACGTTGTGGGATTGCACCGCCGCAATTTCCCGCATCACCAGATCGAAGCCATCTCCCAGATCTATCATCTTCTTTTCGTGGGCAACCACAGCACTTCTTCGGGTATCAACCTGGTAAAGGAAAAAGTACCTGACAGCGAGATCAAGGCCGAGATCATCCAGTTCATCCAGGATTCCAAGATCGGCGTGATCAAAAGATTTTCAAAAAACGAGATTGATGAGGATTGAGCTGAACGGGGCTGGCAAGCGGTTCAACCGTGAATGGATCTTCCGCGCTGCCGATCTCAGTTTTGTTTCAGGAACCGCATACGCTATTACCGGGGCCAATGGTTCAGGCAAATCCACTTTACTCCAATGTATCGGTGGCATGCTGCAACTCAGTGAAGGGAAAATGGATTTTTTCATTGGAGAAAGCCTGGTGGAACCGGAAAATGCTTATACCCATATTTCCTTCTGCGCGCCTTACCTGGATGTGATCGAAGAAATGTCTTTGTATGAATTCCTGGATTTTCACAGCCAGTTCAAACCTTTTCTCAAGCAGCTTTCCCCTTCAGCAATTATTAAAATCATAGGGCTTGAATCCGCTGCTGACAAACAGGTCCGGCTTTATTCTTCGGGGATGAAGCAAAGAGTAAAACTCGCCCAGGCTATTTTTTCCAACGCAGATATTATTTTACTTGATGAACCCTGCAGTAATCTCGACCAGCAGGGGATTGACCTGTATCATAATCTTATACAGACCTATTGCAGTGAAAGGCTGGTGATCGTTTGCAGTAACGACCCGGTTGAATACAGTTTCTGCCAGCAGGTTTTTTCCATCCACGATTATAAGCCTGCCGCAAGGATGGTTTAGGATCTTTTGAACCGTTTCAGTCCCAGCTTTCTCATAAATGGTTTTTCAATCCATAAAAAATAGAGGGACGATATAACCAGTACAGCAATAGCCATCAATAATCCAAGCAGTAAGGACTGCCATGTAGAAAAATCCTGCCCGGATTTCAAGATCACAAATCCCAGTGCAGAAACAATAGCATAATGCAGCAGGTAAAGAGAATAACACATCCCTCCAATGATCACAAAGGCATTTACTGTGAATAGTTTTTTCATACTGGCATTCATCAGTACTGTATGTACCAGAAGGAACATGGAAATCATTTTAATGGCAGAACCTGTACCGGAATAAATGGATGGCACAAAAAGAAAACCCATTAGCGATAGCATTCCAATAAAAATTCCCAGAGATTGATTTTTAATCAGTGAAATACCTGATGTGTATAGGTCGGCGAGCAGGATGCCCATGAGAAAATGATGCAGGTAAACCAGCAGGTGTACCTCTCCCCAGTGTCCATACCAGTAGATTGAACTCATCAGAATTACCACCAATTGGAGCATCCAGCGCAGCATCCTCGACCGGATCAGAAATACCAGGAAGAACAGTGGACCGAGAATATAGAACTGCACTTCCACTTCGAGAGACCAGGCAACAGGCAGCACCCATGGCACTGAATCATAAATAAAATAATGGAGATAGACCAGCGAAGCCAGGAAATGCGGGCATAAGTCTTCAAAACTGAATTGTTTCAACACCCATACATGCCCAATAAACAGGAATACCAGGGCGATGATGTAAGGCGGTTCCAGCCTGGTGAGCCTGCGCAGGAAATAATTTCCAAGTTTTACCGGCGCACCATTCAGCAAACGCCAGCGGGCAAAAGGCAGGCTGAGAATAAATCCACTGATCACAAAAAACAGGGCAACACCACTGCCGCCCTCCAATACAAAATTTTTCCAGTATCCTTCCGGCACGAGGCGGTTTGCATAAAATTTTTCGTCGATATAATGCGTGATATGCAGGATCACCACCACGGAAAAAATGGCCAGGAACCGCAGCCCGTCAATTTCCGGCAGGTAAGCCGTGCTGTAAGTGATCCGCCTGAATTTCTGGAAGAAAGCCTTCATCCGTTTCAGACGTTAAGAAAATAAATATGAAGTGTGAATATTAACAAGACTGCAAGTTAAGCCGGAGCATCCTGCAAACCTTAACGCTGGCTTGCGATCAGCAGGTTAAGATCTGTGTATTTAAGATTGAATCGTTCACTCAGGTAAAAATTCGTAAGTGCTCCCTTGAACATGTAGA
>CBDUBK010000522.1:0-2390 GCA_965365375.1 uncultured bacterium
TGATCGTAGCGGCACTTGGTTATTTCGTTGACATTTATGACCTGTTGCTCTTCAGTATTATCCGTGTTCCCAGTTTACAGTCTTTGGGATTATCCAAAGAACAGGTCACTACTGATGGTGAGGCCATCATTATGTGGCAGATGGCAGGTTTACTTATAGGAGGGATCATCTGGGGTATCATGGGTGATAAGAAAGGAAGGCTGAGTGTATTGTTTGGTTCTATCATTTTGTATTCCCTGGCCAATATCGCTAATGGTTTTGTTGAAACAGTTGAACAATATAAATGGATCCGTTTTATCGCAGGTCTCGGGCTCGCCGGTGAACTAGGGGCAGGTATCACGCTGGTTTCTGAAATGACGTCAAAAGAAAAAAGAGGCATCGCAACTTCAATGGTTGCCGGCCTCGGTCTTACAGGAGCTGTTGTGGCTTTTATCATGAAAGAAAATTTCCACTGGCGCACCTGTTATTTCATTGGTGGGGGACTGGGGCTTGCCTTACTTGTATTAAGGGTTTCTGTTTTCGAATCCGGGATGTTTCATGAAGTCAAAAAGATGAATGTAAAGCGTGGCAGTTTTCTCATGCTGTTCAATAATGCTGACCGCATAAAAAGATACGTGCTTGGAATAATGATCGGCCTGCCCACCTGGTTCGTTATAGGAGTGCTTGTAAGTTTTTCAGGGGAGTTTGGAGAGCAGATGGGCATCACTGAACCAATTGATCCGGGTAAGGCAATCATGTATGCCTACGCAGCCATTTCCATTGGTGATATCCTCATTGGTTTCATCAGCCAGTGGTTCAGAAGCAGGAAAAAAGCCCTGTATCTTTTTTATGGAATCACAGCCGTTTTTATGGTCCTGTTTTTTACCGTTCAATGGGGCGGAAGTGCCAGCCAGATGTACTGGATCTGTGCAGGTCTTGGTTTTGGAACCGGATTCTGGGCCATCTTTGTAACCATGGCGGCGGAACAATTTGGTACCAACCTGAGGGCAACAGCCGCAACCACCATTCCCAACATGGTGAGAGGCATGCTCACGGTGATGATCCTGCCGATGTTCCAGGGATTCAGGAACCTGACGGATTATTATACCGGTGGATGGCTTACGGCGCTGGTGATCATGGTGATAACTGTTATCGCTGCCCTGTTTACCAGGGAAACATTTGGCAAAGACCTTAATTATGTAGAAGAATGAGTAAAGAACTGTTCAGTGTAATTTCCAACCGGGTATTTGAACAAAGCATCGCAGATTACCATCTGCAGGATGATGTGGATGCGTCTATCAACAATCCATTCAAACCGGGGCAACCAGAACATTTATTATACCTCAAAAACTGGATCGATACAGTACAATGGCATCTTGAAGACATTATCAGGGACCCGGCCATTGATCCTGTAAAAGCACTGGCACTAAAAAGAAGGATTGATCATTCCAACCAGGAGCGCACCGATACCGTTGAATATATTGACAGCTGGTTCCTGGAGCAATATAAAAATGTGGAGGTGCAAAAAAATGCAACCATCAATACAGAAAGTCCTGCATGGGCTATTGACAGATTATCCATTCTGGCCCTCAAGATCTACCATATGAAAGCCGAAACTGAAAGGACTGACGCGGATGCGCAGCACCTCTCAGGTGCCCGTAAAAAACTGGAGATCTTATTGTCCCAAAGAACGGATCTGTCATCAGCTATTGACCAGTTACTAGAAGATATAGCGTCGGGAAAAAAATACATGAAGGTCTACCGGCAAATGAAAATGTATAATGATGAGAACCTTAACCCGGTTCTGTATGCTCAAAAAAAGCAAGGGTCTTGAAACCTCGGCACCTCTTGATCTTACGTTTATCGTCTCTTGGTGATATCGCCATGACGGTTCCCGTGATCCGCCTGCTCCTGCAGCAATATCCTTCGCTTACCGTAACCATTGTTTCAGTTGAATTCGCCAGGCCTTTGTTTGAAAATATGGACCGGCTGCATTTCCATAGCGCGGATATAAGAGAAAAGCATAAAGGAATTCCGGGGCTGCTCAAGTTATCAAAGGAATTGAAGCAGGCATACAGTTTTGATGCTGTGGCTGATCTGCACGATGTTTTGCGGACAAAGCTGCTCCGTTTTTTTCTCTCTTTTTCACGTAAACCCATAGCCGTAATTGATAAAGGAAGGACCGAGAAGAAAGAACTGACAAGAGAGAGCAATAAAATTTTGCGGCCTCTCAAGTCTACTTTCCAGCGGTATGCAGATGTATTCGGGCAACTCGGGTTACCGGTAACCTTGCAAACAGCAAACGCCATACAGCAAACTTCCGGTGAAGCAAAATTGAATGATTTAAAACAGCAGGGTTTTCAGCTGGTAGGTATCGCGCCTTTTGCCCTGCATGAAGAAAAAACCTACCC
>CBDUBK010000523.1:0-2385 GCA_965365375.1 uncultured bacterium
GGGCTTGCCGTGAATAACAATCGTGTACGCGTTCTTGGCGATTGCTTCACTGCGGTTCCAAACTTTTTCTACAAAAGGGCAGGTGGTATTGTATTTTTCCACCTGGATGCCGCGCGATTGTAACTCGGCTTCAATGGCCAGTGTTGTTCCAAAGGCGGGGATCAGAACAATATCATCTGCTGTGAGTGTTTCAAATGGAATGAGCTGCCGGCCGCTGTTATCCTGCAAAAAACGGACACCACTCGCGAGAAGGTCTGCATTTACCTGGGGGTTGTGGATCATTTCACTTAAAAGGAAAATTCTTTTACCCTGGTTCTCTTCGATGGTGCGGAAAGCAATATCGATCGCGTTTTCTACCCCGTAACAAAAACCAAAATGCCGTGCAAGATAGATCTGCACCGGGCCAAAATCCAGCAGGGTAGGTGTGAAATCTTTCTTCAGCTTGTCCTGTTCTTTTCTTTTGTTTTTAATGGCAGAAATCAACGGACTTCTATAGGCAGGCGGAACATCGAAACGCTTCATTGCCTGCAAAGGTAGTTCATGAAATGTAGGCTGGAAAGTGCAGCGTATGAAAGTTAACAAGTCGGTCAATTGAACGGGCTGAAAGGGTTTGATTATCTTTCCTCACCAATATTATTTCATGCAGCAGGCACAAAAGGAATGGATCGGCTCCACCAATATCTACGAAGTAAATCTCAGGCAGTATACCAGAGAAGGAAGTTTTACTGCCTTCTCCAAGCATCTTCCACGGCTGAAGTCCATGGGAATTGAAACACTCTGGTTCATGCCCGTCACTCCCATATCCCAACAAGGAAAGAAAGGTTCCCTTGGCAGTTATTATGCCTGTTCGGATTATACTTCCGTGAACCCTGAATTCGGATCATTAGAAGATTTTAAAAACCTGGTCAGCAGGTTGCACGACCTGGGTTTTAGGGTAATCATTGACTGGGTGGCCAACCACACGGGATGGGATCATGTCTGGACCCGTTCAAACCCTGAATGGTATGAAAAAGATCCCGCTACAGGCAATTTCAAAAAGGCCTCGGGTATGGATGATATCATTGAACTGGACTTCACTAACAGGGATATGCGGAAGGCTATGACGGAGGCATTGAAATTCTGGGTTGAGGAAACGGGGATTGATGGTTTCCGCTGCGATCTGGCTTTCTGGGTGGATGAGGATTTCTGGCTGGAAGCGATACCGGAGGTCAACAGGATCAGGCCACTGTTCTGGCTGGCGGAAATGGATCCCCTGGAGCATCCGGGTTATATGCGGGTTTTTGACGCGGCCTATGCCTGGAAATGGATGCACCGGAGTTTTGACTGGTACCAGCAAAAATTACCACTGCAGGAACTGAAAGGAGTGCTTGAACAGTACAGGCAGGCACCTGGTTACCAGGCCTGGTTTACTTCCAATCATGATGAGAACAGCTGGAACGGGACCGAGTACGAAAAATATGGTGACGCAGCCCTGCCTCTTGCCGTGCACAGCATCACATGGCCAGGTATTCCCCTGATCTACAACGGCCAGGAAATTCCTTTAAAAAAACGGCTCGAGTTTTTTGAAAAGGATATTATGGAATGGCCGGTGCAGCCTGCCCTGGAACAATTCTATTGCAAATTATTAACGCTTAAAAAAAATCATCCTGCCCTCCATGCAGGAGCTGAAGTATATGAGCTTCCTGTATCAGCACCCGGCCAGGTGCTGGCTTATAAAAGAAAGTCGGGTGATGCGGAAGTGATGGTCTTCCTGAATCTTTCACAGGCGCCGGTTGATTTCGAATTGCAGGCCATCTGGATCGATGGCCGGTTCAGGGAATTATTCAGCGGGGAGGAAATGATCATGCATACCGGCCTGCGCATGTATATGAAAGAATGGAGTTACCTGGTGTATGAAAAAAACGGAAACTAACAGTGATACCAATACGTTTTTACAGCAGGTAATAAAAAAGGCCCCGCGGGGCGGGACCTTTTATCTATCAATCAGGTTGGATTATTGTTCAAGGTTCAACGGGTAGGTAATATATTCTCCGTAATCAGGATATACACCTTTCACACGGATGGAACCACTAAGGTTGGCCAGAGCAGCATTTAATTCTTCAACCGTTGTTACCTCAATTTCATTGCCATCGCTGGTGATCACAGAAGTAATGATAAAACCATTGTCGATCCTCGCATTCCTGAGGATGCTGCCTTCCAGAACCTTGTTCACCACCACACCACCATCGATCCGGTAACGGCTGGCCTTGGCTTTATCAAGGGTAGCCAGTTCGCCACCCAGGCGGGTAGCGGCATTGGCAGCAATTACATCAGTTCTTTTCTTGAGCACTACATCAACATTATATTCCTTGCCGTTCCTTACATAACTCACAGGCACCTTATCAC
>CBDUBK010000524.1:0-2379 GCA_965365375.1 uncultured bacterium
GAAATTTGCAAAATAGGATTTGATATTTCCCTGGTGCACGAGGGCCATATCATAGCTCATGGGAGTTGAAGTGCAACTAAAATCGAAATCACCAAAAGCAAAACTTCTTTCTTTCGTTTGGGAAGCAGTTTTGAAATGCACTTTCATTTCTGAAATATCATATACGATGGACCAGCGGGTAAATTCTCCCTGCTTCACCTGTTCAAGAATTTCAAAAGCATCGTTTACCAGGTTGGTGCCTGGATTTTTCCTGATCTGGTCCACCATATTGCATGCAATATGGAAACGCTGAAGTGAATTATCATTGAACTGCACTGCATTTTCTTTTTGCCTTGACTGGTTCAGTGACAGAACGGAAGACTGGTACGTATTATTGGTGAGCACAGGATAGGGCAGGTTATTGCCGCTGTGTACCTTCATGGCACCGTCGAGGAATTCAATGGTAGCGGCCTCTCCTGATTTGTCGGCTACAAGATAATGTTGCGGGGCGCCGGAACTCATGATGCGGATTACTGAATCCGTTGCCATCACTTCTTTGATGGTGGCGCAATTATCCAACTGGTACTGGATCCATTGCAAAACACTCAGGGCAGGTCTTTTATCTGGTGCCGGGTATTTGGTTTCATCAAGCCACATCAGTTCCACCACCAGGCCTTTTTCATTCATGCCCCCGGTTGGAAATTCCTTGCCGTACTGGTTGAATGTAATGCTGCCATATTTTGATGTCCAGGTTTTTGTAAGACCCGGCTCAATTTCCAATGAAGTTTTTTTGAGCCCGCGAAGGTTTGTATTGATGACACCAGTTTCAGTAAGCCAGTCATAATTACGGCCGAAAACCATTTTATCGCCGGAGTGCAGGAAAAAACTGGTACAGGCAAATGCATTAAAACTGCCTGTAACAATTGCAAGCAAAAGGAGGCGTTTTTTCATAACAATAAGTTAGTCAAAATCCTTTAGACAATGCCCTGGAATATTATGTAGGGATATTATAATTTTATTTGAAGAAGAGCGATTTAAGTTCAGCTGCATCATCGGGTTTCATTTTACCTCCCAGGATCAGCCTTACCTGGCGGCGTTGAAGGGCGCCTTCAAACAATCTTTTTTCTTCATCGGATTCAGGCACCAGTTGCGGAACCACGCGGGGGCGGCGGTTGGGATCGAGGGCAACAAAAGTATAATAGGCCTCATTGCTTTTGTATTTAAACTGCTGTTGAAAATCTTCCCCCCAGACTTTCAGATGGATTTCCATGGAAGTGTTGAATGCGCGGCTCACTTTGGCTTCAATATGAACGGTATTTCCCAGTTTGATGGGATTTTCGAAGGAGATATTATCAACGGAAGCTGTTACTACCGGTGCATTGCAATGACGCTGTGCAGCGATCGCCGCTGCGATATCCATCCAGTACATCAGGCGGCCTCCCATGAGGTTGCCAAACACATTGGTATCATTGGGCAAAACGATCTCGGTCATCATGGTAAAACTGTCCGCGGGCTTTCTTACTTGCATAGCAATATTTGAATGGCGAAGTTAAGCGAAGCGCAAAATCTTACGAAGAGAAATACAGGCCTGTCTTTCATGCTGTTTTCATTAATGTGTTTGAAGCTTTAGCACTTTGCTTCGGAAAATATTTTCTACTTTTCCATACCTAATCATTTACAATGAAGAAAAAGATCGCCCTGGTTACAGGAGGTTTCTCAGGAGAAGCCGTTATTTCCTACCGTTCTGCCAATACCATTTTCAATCACCTTGATAAAGAAAAATTTGATGTCTTCAAAATCGATGTCAATACCGAGGGCTGGTTTTATGAGGACGCCCATGGAGGGAAAGGTGAAGTGGATAAAAATGATTTCACCATCCAGGTAAATGGCGAAAAGACCGGTTTTGATGTGGTCTTTATCGGCATGCACGGCACTCCCGGTGAAGATGGAAAACTCCAGGGATATTTTGATGTGCTGGGACTGCCTTATACATCCTGCAATGCAGCTACATCCGCAATTACTTTCAATAAAAGATATACAGTAGCCGTAGCTGCCATGGCAGGTATCGGTGTAGCTAAATCAGCCCACCTGTTCAGGCATACACCCTATAACCTGGATGAGATCCTATCAGCCCTGCAGCTTCCTTATTTCGTGAAACCCAACAATGGTGGTTCCAGTATTGGTATGAGCAAGGTTTCGGAAGGAGGACAGTTAAAAGATGCTTTGGAAAAAGCTTTCAGGGAAGATGACCAGGTATTGGTGGAAGAAATGATCCAGGGCAGGGAATTTACCGTGGGTGTATTTAAATCAAAGGGCGAGGTAACCGTTCTTCCTATTACAGAAGTTAGATCGCATAAAGAATTTTTTGATTTCGAAGCCAAGTATGGCGGGATGTCAACC
>CBDUBK010000525.1:0-2375 GCA_965365375.1 uncultured bacterium
GGTGTCCATTTCCGGTCGTTATCCGTATCATAAAGTATGCGGAGCTTGTATTCTCCCGGGATAAAAAGCGCCTGTGTGAAGACCGCATCCGACAGCGGCACAGAAAAAACAACATTATCCGCCTGCACAAATTGTAAAACGGGGTTGCTTTCCAGGTCGAGGTTGCGCAACCTGATATTAAGCTCACCGTAATCTGTCATTTTTTTGGTGCTGAACCTGATGGTATCTGTTGCAAGTAAACGGCGGCCCGCTGTATCGCTGGCAAAAAGGCTGTCCAGTACCAGGTGGTAAACAGCACTGTCGATCCAGTTGGTTTTGATGGTGAGTTGTTTTCCACTGGTATCAAGAGAACTTGTAAAGGGAACCGGAGTAAACGTGCTGTCAGTCAAAAGCCGGATGCGCGAACTGTCGAAAGTACGCAGCGGCACCTGGAAATTGAGGTAGAAATCCTGCAGGAGGTCCTGCTGGCCCGTGATGCTGGTAGTAAAGCGAAGCCTCCGGTCTTCGGCCGGGATCCTGGCGGGCGCCTGACCGGCAGCTCTTTTGGGAGCAGCTTTATAGGCATACATCATTACAGAATCTTCCTGGCCTGCCACAACAGTTGTATCTGAAAAAGCAAAATACTGGGCTTCGTTATAACGCCGGTTCTTTCCATCTCCTCCCAGGATATAAATAGCAAAATTGCCCTGGGGCAGGTACCTGAAACGGAAATTTCCATTCCGGTCAACCCTTGTTATATACGGTGCTCTTTTATTGACTACAGCAGAATCTGACAGGTCGCGGTAAAGTACGGCAAGCAATGTTGTATCGGTGCCGCCTGTTTCTGCAAGCAATACTTTCCCGTTGATCTCAAGTGAATCGAGTGCAGGGCCTGTTGAAAATGTATAGGTGAAATTCTGCAGCACATTGCTTTCGTTCATATCAACGATGGCATTTCCAAAATTGAGAACGTAAGTTGTATTGGGTTCAAGTGAATCACTGAAAGGAATGATAATACTTCTGGCACGGACAGCGATCTTTGGAACGTTCTCGAATGTAGGCGTGAAGAACAGGTTGTTGGCAACATCTTTCAGGTCCACATATTCATCAAAATTGATGGTGATGCGCCTTCCCCTGAAATTCACAGTTGAATCCGGCGGGTCTACACTTAGTACGCGGGGCGGAATGGAATCCCTTGGACCACCGGACGGCGGGATGATATTGGCGCAACCGGTTGAAAGGCTGGTCCAGAATGAAAGGGCAACCAGAAAAATAAAAATGCCAGGAGCGAAACCTTTCTTCATGCGGGACAAACTTACAGTGTTTGCCAGCTATTTGAACAGGGCGACTGTGAAGAGAGTCTAAAAGTTCCTCTTAATCTTCCTGTGATGCCATAAAGGACAATGGTTCCATTTCACCCGCTTCTTCGTGGAGAGAAACATACATTTTATGGTCTTTCACAAAATTGCACCAGTAACAATCCGGTTTGCCGCAACCCCTGTAAAAATCATGTTCCCTGATCCTGTTCCAGGTATCGGTGATCTGCTGCCTTACAACCGTTTCATGCTCCGGGGTGATCACCAGTTTTTTCTCTTCAAATATTCCATTGTCTTTTGGCTCTATAAAATGGAAATTGATGCCGCGCAGATTTTTTGGTTTGCCCTTTTGGTTATCGAAGAGGAATTTATAAAACACACCCTGTCTCCAGTAATTACCTCCGGCAGGTTTTTTAGAATCACCTGGCTCCGCGAATTCATGCCGGTCATTAGCTTTTTTAAGACTCCCCGTTTTGAAATCCGTCATCATCACATCATTACCCCAGTATTGCAGCTTGTCTATAAAGCCTTTCAATGGCACTTCATCAAGAACCGCTTCCATGGGAACCTCTGTACGAATGAAATCTTCACCTCCTGATGAAAAGTATGACTGGTGAAAAGCAGTAAGACAGCGGAGACCATAATCGGTAAACCTTTGCAGGCTTTCTTCTGTAAATACCTGGCGGTTGTTGTGCATGTGGAAACGAAAACGGTTCAGCAATACTTCCAGTGGTGGATAAACCCTGCCTGATTCCATCATGAGGTTATAATAAAAACTGAGTGCGTCATGCATACTGGTTCCGAACTGCGCACTTTCATTAAATGCAGAAGGGATCCTGATCAGCGATGTATAATAAAATTTGATGGGGCATTCAAGGTAATTGTTCAGTGCTGTTACGTTCATTTTGAAACCTGCCAGCAGCTGCTCAATAAAATCTTTTTCAGCTTTCTCCAGTTCCGGTAACTGCACCAGTCCGTATCGAAGGGAACTGTATTGCAGCCTGGTGTCTTCATCAATTGGGTAATTAACGGCCTTGTGGTTTTCAGTCATTTCTGCAATGAATCGGGATGGTTCCAATG
>CBDUBK010000526.1:0-2352 GCA_965365375.1 uncultured bacterium
ATCTTCGATCCTGATGAAATGCACCTTACTCAAAGTATCTGTACATCCCCCGCTGCTGGTTGTTGAAAGTGAAACGGTATAATTCCCCGGGGTCAGGTAATTATGAGATGGGTTTTGAAGAGTTGAGGTATTGCCGTCACCAAAATTCCAGAGATAGGTAAGCGTTCCGGGTCCGGTTGAATTATTTGTAAAACTAATATTGATCGGCGGTTTGCAAATGGTGGGCTGGGTACCTGTAAATTCAGTCTCAACACCTCCCGCAATCACAATGTAGGACTGCCTGGTAAAAACTGTATAACAGCCTTTGTCATTAGTAACCTTAAGATTAACCGTATAGCTCCCGGATTGTGTATACACATGCAACGGATTCTGTTCGGTAGACTGGGAACCGTCACCAAAATCCCAAAGCCATTGGGTATTGGTAGTACCCGGACTGGGAACTGAAAGATCTGTGAACTGGGCAGGGTGGGGGAAACAGGCCGAATTATCGTTCACTGTAAAATTGATGGAAGGTTTCCCGTAAACATTAATATAATTGGTACGTGTAAGCGTATTTGTTCCCTGGGAATTGGTTACTGTGAGTTTCACGGTATAGGTACCGGGCACAAAATAAGTTGCAGATGGATTTTGAAGGGTGGAGGTACCTCCATTACCAAAATCCCAGAACCAGGTTGCGGGGCTTCCCGATGATAAATCCTGGAAATTAACCACGAGTGGTGAACAGCCGGAAGTTGTGGCAGCCGTAAAATTGGCTAATTGAGCATAGGTCAGAACAGTGCAGCAAACAGCGATAAGCGTTAGAATGGCGGTTTTTCGAATCAATGTCTTCTCTTTTAAGCCTTCGGGCAGTTTTGCAAAAGGTGGTTTTAACAAACGGCAATTTGCTGCAAAAATTATTCCTTCTTTGGAATAATATTAAAATTTGTACGGATTAGTCAAGCTTATTCTTTTTCAAGGCGCATGGTCCTGGTTTCCCCGTTATAATCCTGGCTGGCATTCACGGAGGTCCAGGTCGTACTGTTGATATTATAGGTTCCATTCAGTAAAACCAGTGGATGTGAAGCATTACTGAAATTGGAGGTAATGGTTTGTGCGTTGGGATCGGCAGCCCAGGTCCCGGACTTTTCAATAACCCCGTTATACAAAGCATCTACCGTGTAGTTAGTATTGAATTTGAACTTGTATGAGGAAAAATCAGTGGTGATATCAGCCCCGCCTTTCGTGAAATTCTGAACCTTCCAGTAACCGGTGGTAATGGCCTGGATCACCAGGTTGGTTTGTTGTTCTTCTATGATCTTATCAGGATCACAACCTATAAAAGAAACGGCCAGCAGGAAAAGGGTGAGTTTTTTCATAAGAATACTTACAAGTTATAAATTGATACGTACTTATCCAACAGGTATCTCATAAAATAGCTCACATCCAGGCCTTTACCGCTGATTTCACGGCATAATTCCTCGCTGGTAAAGTAGCGCCCCTTCGCATGAATTTTTTTCCTTAACCATTCCAGGAGCCCCCTTGTTTGCCCCCTGCTGATGTCCTCTTGCAGGGTTTTCATCTCATGGCCTGCAATGTTAAAAAACTGCGCGGCATAAAGACTTCCGAGGCTGTAAGTAGGAAAATAACCAAAACTTCCATGGCTCCAGTGCACATCCTGCAGGCATCCTTTGCGGTCATCTGGCACTTCCACATTCATCAGGTTCCTGTATTGACTATTCCAGTAAGCCGGGATCTCTTTTACGGACAGGCTGCCCTCCAGTAGTTTTTTCTCCAGTTCATAACGGATATAAACATGAAAATGATAGGTGATCTCGTCAGCTTCCGTGCGTACCAGTGAGGGTTGTACCTTATTGATCCCTTTATAAAAATCTTCCAGTGCTGTATCTCCCAGTTGTCCGGGGAAATATTGTTGCAGCAGGGGGTAAAAATTTTTCCAGAAATCAAGGCTTCTGCCAACATTGTTTTCCCATAACCTCGACTGGGATTCATGAATGCTGTAAGAGCAGGCCTCGCCAAGAGGCAGGCCATAATGTTCTTCAGGTAACCCCTGTTCATAAAGCCCGTGACCTGTTTCATGAATGCAGCTCCAGGTCATATTGCCCAGGTCATTTTCATCCACCCTTGTGGTGATCCTAACATCATTGCGGTTGAAACTGGTACTGAAAGGATGTTCACTCAGATCCTGGCGTCCTGCATCAAAATCGAAATGAAGTTTTCTGATCAGGTCCATGCTCCAGTCCCATTGCTTTTGCTTGGGATAGTGTTGTAATAGAAAAGCGTCATTCACCTGTGGTTTTGATGCAATACGGTCGAGCAGGGCTTTCAGGTCGGGCAGCAGGCCGGAAAAAGTTT
>CBDUBK010000527.1:0-2352 GCA_965365375.1 uncultured bacterium
CCCCAGCCATATTCTTCCAGGCAAAAGGAAGAGTGGCTGGCAGCGATCAGGTTTTTACCTGATGAACTGGAGAACGCGATCCAGTCATTGGATGAACAGCAATTGCAAACGCCTTACAGGCCAGGAGGATGGACGGTCCACCAGTTAGTGCATCATATAGCCGACAGTCATATGAATGCTTATCTCCGTTTCAAACAGGGATATGCTGAAGACAACCCGGTAATCAAACCATATGATGAAGCGGTATGGGCTGAGATGCAGGACGTGCATTCACTTCCGGTCAACATTTCCACTACTTTATTGTTTGCACTTCATAAAAGATGGACGGCTTTCCTGGAAAGTTTTGAAGAAAAGCACTGGGAGCGCACCATTTTTCATCCTGAACATAACAAACAGATGAGCCTGTGGTTTTTACTGGGTATGTATGCCTGGCATGGCCGTCATCACGTGGCCCATATCACAGCCCTGAAAGAGAGGGAAAAATGGTAAATGATTCCCGGCTATGAAGTGGAAAGTTGTATCCTCAGAAAAGATTTTTTCCGAGCCCTGGCTCAATGTGCGTAAGGATGTATGTGTGCTGCCTAACGGCAATCAGCATGCGAATTATTTTATCCTTGAATATCCTTCCTGGGCTACGGCATTTGCGCTCACCGAAGACAATAATGTTGTGCTGGTGCGGCAGTACCGCCATGGGCTTGGTGTGATGAGTACCGAATTGCCTGGTGGCGTGGTTGACAGGGGTGAAGAACCGGCAGCAGCTGTAGCCAGGGAACTGAAAGAAGAGACCGGCTATGAATTTGATTCAATTGTACCCCTGGGTAAGATCGCTCCCAATCCTGCAACCAGTAATAATTATATGCACATGTTCCTGGCGAAGGGGGGAAAGAAGATCAGCCAGCAAAAACTGGATGATACCGAAGACCTGGAAGTACTGGTAGTTTCCATTGAGGAACTCAAATCACTTTTGAAAGAACAGAAAATCGTCCAGGCCCTTCATGTAACCTGTATCATGTATGCATTGGAAACCTTAGGGGAGTTGCGTTATTGATTCACGGTTTACTTCTGCAACCAGGAAGATACTGCCACAGACGACAATGAGGTCATTTTTTCCTGCGGTTGCTACAGCTTCTACAAGGGCAAGGTTTACATCTTCGTATGTTTTACCGTCGAGACCAAAAGCCTTAGCTTTTTCCTGCAACATAAAAGCATCAAGAGCCCTCGGGATATTTGCATGTGTGTAATAATATTTTGCTTCCTGTGGAAGCAGCCTCAAAACTTTATCGATATCCTTATCCTTTACCATGCCTATTACAACATGCAATTGTCCGAATTGGATTTTTTGAAGGTGGAGGAGCATCTGCCTGATCCCATCGGGGTTATGGGCCACTTCAAGAACCACAGCTGGTTCCTGGTGAATGATCTCCCACCTGCCATGCAAACCGGTTAATGCTTTTACATTGCCCAGGCCCCTGGAGATCTCAGCATCCGTCAGCACAAAATTCTTACCCAGCACTTGCGGCAGGTTGGAACATACTTCAAGAACGGTGCTGATATTTTTTCCCTGGTAAATTCCCTGCAGATCAGTTTTCCAACTGCCTGCCTTTCCTGTCCGCCCGTCCTGGATTTCGATCTCGATCTTTCCCGGTATCCATTTGTAATTGCTGGCTTCAAAGTTGTCAGAAGCAAAATGCAGTGGTGCATTTTTTCCTGCAGCATTTTCTTCAAATACCTTCATGGTGGCAGGCTGTCTTTCCCCGATGATCACAGGGACATTATTTTTGATGATACCTGCTTTTTCCGCAGCAATTTCTTCCAGGCTGTTGCCCAGCATATTCATATGATCCCAACCGATATTAGTGATGATCGATAATACCGGGGTAATGATATTGGTGCTGTCAAGCCTGCCGCCAAGACCCACTTCCACAATAGCTATCTCAATTTTTTGTTGCACAAAATATTCAAAAGCCATTGCCACCGTTATTTCAAAAAATGAAGGATGGATCTTTTCGATCATGGGCCGTACTTTCTCAACAAAACCCACCACAAAGTCCTGATCAGCCATTTTCCCGTTCACCCTGATCCGCTCCCGGAAATCATACAGGTGGGGGGAAGTATACAATCCGGTTTTGATTCCTTTGGTCTGAAGGATTGCCGCAAGCATATGACTGACGGAACCTTTACCGTTGGTGCCACCTACATGAATGCTTTTGAATTTTTCGTGTGGATTGCCCAGAGCTTCGCAAAGCAGGCGGATATTATCCAGGTCTTTTTTAAACGCTACACTGCCCATGCGGCTAAACATGGGCAGTGTGTTATATAAATAATCAATGGTCTGCTGGTAATTCACGCAGC